>CAMZGI010000214.1 GCA_947306305.1 uncultured Fibrobacter sp. | reverse complement strand
AAACTTCCGTGAGGAGTCGCGGATCGAGCGGCTTCGGAATCAAGTATTCCTTGCCGAACGTAAAGCGCTGTGCGTTATAAGCGATGTTCACCACATCCGGAACCGGCTTGTGGGCAAGCGTAGCAATCGCACGGACGGCGGCATGCTTCATGTGTTCATTAATGCAAGTCGCGCGCACGTCAAGAGCGCCACGGAAAATGTACGGGAAACCGATAACGTTGTTCACCTGGTTCGGATAGTCGCTACGGCCCGTTGCAAAGATGAGGTCGCCACGGCTAGCCATCGCTTCTTCGTAGCTGATTTCTGGAGTCGGGTTTGCCAAGGCAAACACAATCGGCTGGTCAGCCATGCTGCGGACCATTTCGCGGGTAAGGATATTGCCCTTCGAAAGTCCGACGAACACGTCCGCGCCCTTCATTGCGTCTTCGAGCGTTTCGATGTCGGTGCGGTCAGTCGCAAAGAAAGCCTTCGCTTCGGTGAGTCCCTTGCGATCCTTGCGGATCACGCCCTTGCTATCGCACATCACCAAATTTTCTTTCTTGAGACCAAGCGACAAGTAGAGTCGCGTGCAAGCACAAGCAGCAGCACCAGCACCGTTCACGACCATCTTCACGTCGCGAATGCTCTTGCCAGCCACTTCAATAGCGTTCAACAAACCCGCCGAAGAAATAATTGCAGTGCCATGCTGGTCATCGTGCATCACAGGAATATCGAGTTCCGCCTTGAGAGTGTCTTCGATTTCAAAGCATTCCGGCGCCTTGATATCTTCGAGGTTGATACCGCCGAACGTCGGAGCGATACCCTTCACGATTTCAATAAACTTCTTCGGATCCTTTTCGTTGATTTCGATGTCGAACACGTCAATGCCCGCATAAATCTTAAAGAGCAAAGCCTTGCCTTCCATCACCGGCTTGCCAGCGAGGGCACCAATATCGCCAAGACCGAGAACAGCCGTACCGTTACTGATGACAGCCACCAAATTGCCCTTGCCCGTGTATTCGTAAGCGAGGTTGTGGTCACGCTCGATTTCAAGGCACGGAGCAGCAACGCCCGGAGTGTATGCAAGACCCAAGTCGGTCTGCGTGCTGTGCGGCTTGGTCGGCACAATTTCAATCTTGCCCGGCTTGCCCATGGCATGGTATTCAAGTGCCTTTTCCTTTAAATCTTTGCCCATATTGACTCCTTTGAGCTTAATTTTTCGCGGCATAATTTAGAAAAATTTACATAACAATAAAAGGGGGGTCAAAACGTGTTTTTTTATGACAATTCGTCAATTCTCCCCATTATATTTCTATTCTTGTCACCGAAAATAGACGCAATCTATTACTATATAGCAACCTATATAGCATCCGTCAAAAAATTTTGCTTGTCGTGCCCTGAATTACACGTCCATATTACAGAAAATGAAACAAACGATTAAACAGACAGTTCTAAAAAACGGAATCACCATTTTAACCGATTACATGCCGCACGCCTACTCCGCTGCCGTGGGTGTCTGGATTCCACGCGGAAGCCGCCACGAAGCCCCCGACGAATTCGGGCTCAGCCACTTTTACGAGCACCTCGTTTTTAAAGGCACCGAAAACCGCACCGCATTAGAAATCGCGCACGCAATCGAAGACCGCGGCGGAAATCTCGATGCCTACACCACACGCCAAGAAACTGGATTTTACGCGCAAGTCGAAAGCCGCGACATGCCGCTCGCCATCGACGTCATCTCGGACATGCTCATGCACCCGCGTCTCGACAAAAAAGAGATGGAAAAAGAACGCGGAGTCATCATCGAAGAAGTCCATAGCTACGACGACATCCCCGAAGAAGTTGCAGGCGACGTATTCAACGCCATCCATTTTAAAGGCTGCGGCATCGCGCATTCCATCACAGGGAACGTCAAGCAAGTCCAGTCGCTCACGCGAAAGCAAATGCTCAAGTACGCCCACCAAGTCACCGACGAAATCCCGCTTTACGTTTGCGCCTCGGGCAAAGTCAACCACGAACAGCTCGTTGAAATTTGTGCACAAAAATTTGAACAAAAAAAAATCAACGGCACAATTCCGCAAGACATTTACAAATCAAACCAAAGCGTCAAAGTCGTGCAAAAAAGCGACATCACGCAATCGAACCTCTTTTGGGGACTTAGCTTTGACAGAAATATCATGAACGACCGCGACCGTTGCGCGTTCTCGATTTTCAACGTCGCCATGGGCGCCGGCATGGCCAGCCGCCTATTCCAAAAAGTCCGCGAAGACAAAGGCCTCGCCTACTCCGTCTATTCCACAAGCGACCTCTACCGCGATTGCGTCGATTGGGGCGTATCGCTCGCCACCGACCCACAAAAACTCAAAACAGCCCTAAACCTCTCCGTCAACGAAGTCAAAAAATTCCTGCGTCACGGATTCTTAAAAGACGAACTCGAACGCACCAAGACAAACATTCTCGGAAGCATGCACCTTGGCGCCGACAGCCCCGAAAAACGCGTGCTACGCATGGCTGAACTCATGCTCCATCTCGGCGAAGTCCACACCATGGAAGAAGTCGAAAAGAAAGTCCGCAACATCGAAGAAGAAGAAATCCTCACCACCATGAATCGCCTATTCGACTCCGCCAAATTCTCCGTCGCCGTCGTCGAACCCAAAAGCAAAAAGAAAACAGAACTGGACGTGGATTTTTTTAAGGGTTAGAGAACAGGTGAGAATCTTTGACTATAAATTTCTACCTTTACGCCCATGACTGTTGGAACGAGCAACGTAAAGACAAGAATCAGCTGGATTGACGAATTCAAGGGATTCGTGCTTTTGCTTGTTTGCCTTTTTCACATCGAGCAGAACTTTCCGAACGTGCATCTCGGAATGTGGCACTTGAGTGCGCTCCGCATGTCGGCTTTTTTCTTTATTTCGGGATTCCTTTTCAGCACAAAAAGATTCGGCGATTTCAAGAGCTACTTTGTCCATAAGACAAAGGTTCTGTTAAACCCCTACCTTTTTCTTTCATTCCTGTTTTTCGCCATAGACCCAATTGTTTACAACTTCGCACTTTACCCCAAATCGCCAACGATGACGGTCGTGAACACCATTCCCGACATCAACAGCACTTGGCAATACGTTTATTGGAATTTTGCTAAAATCTTTATCGCAGGGAAATCCTCCGTTGCAGCCGGGCCGCTATGGTTTGTATTTACGCTTTATTCCGTCAGCCTGCTCTTTTACCTGATTCATGGAATGTCCAAAAAGCAAGTCAACCCCAAATTGTTTATCGCCGTCATGGCTATAGAAGGGCTCCTTTGCGGCTGGATTTTAAACAAATATCACATTCACTTGCCATTCGGCATTGAACGCGACCTCACGATTCTGTTCTTCTTCGGATGCGGTTGGCTCTGCAAGGAACCCATCAAAAAAATTCACAGCGCCATTTCTGCAAATGATGCACACGCCACGAAAAACACAGCCCTAGTCGCAACCGTTGGAATCATTAGCTTTGTCGCTTACGCATTTTTGGAATCGCCGAGTCCGAATTTCAGCATCATGAACAACGACTTGGGCAAAAGCCTCCCCCAGTTTGTCGCAAGCTCCATCACAGGCATTACCGGCCTCATCGCTACATTCCTTTTGGCAAGCAAACTCCCAGATGTTGCCCCTATCCGCATTACCAAAGGCATTTTGCGAAACATCTCCCGCAACGCACTTGTGATTCTCGCCGTTCACTGGTGGATTATTTTCGTCTTGCGACTTTTGTTCCGCCCTGCAATCGACCAACCCATCATCGCTTACATTGCCATCCCGATTGTCGCATTGGGCACCATCGCCGCCATTCCGCTTTTCCGTTGCCGCCTCTACAAACTTCTCGGCAAAGAACGCATCACCGTAAAAGAAAGCCTCTGCATTAGGGAATAAAAATCCCTACAAATAGCTCTTGAAAGCCGGGCGTTGTTCCTGTTCCGGCTTTTTCTTGGGCACGTAAATCTTGATGGCGTACACGTTAAAGTCCGTCTCGGCGACAATATCGCCTTCTTGCAAATCTTCGTAGACGTCGATTTCAATTTCGACACCATCTTTCGCAATGCAGCGAATAGAACGAGCCGTCAGTTCCTCGCGCAAAAGAGGAACGTCAACGACCTTCTTGTAAGTGCCGTGATGCGTAGTACCAAGAATCCGATTGCAAAACATGGAGGGTAATATAGAAAATTTAGTAGTTAGTATGCAGTGGTTAGTAAACAGGATTATAAAATGAAAAGTTAAAAATGTAATTCGATTTTAATTCTTAATTATTCATTTTTAATTTAATCCCTAACCACCAACCACTAGCCACTAATCACTTCTTATTTACTATCTTTCCTGTCTACCGTCTACTTCCTACTGTCTACTAAATCATGGCCCGCGCACGTAAGACAATCACGCCCGACCCGTATGCGAAACCGATAGCGAAACCGCTACCGCCTTCCAAGAGCTTGCCCGGAAAACTCAAGCAGTTCCAGGCGCCCACACGTGCGGATTTCGACCTTGTGAGCCCTTACGGTGCCGCCGGCGACCAGCCGAAGGCCATCGAAGAATTGACCGAAGGATTCAAGAACGGGGAACAGTTCCAGACGCTCCTCGGCGTGACGGGTTCCGGCAAAACGTTCACGATGGCAAATGTCATCAAAAATGTCGGCAAGCCAACACTCATCCTCACGCATAACAAGACGCTCGCCGCCCAGCTTTATCAGGAATTCAAGTCGTTCTTCCCGAACAACGCGGTCGAATACTTCGTGAGCTACTACGACTACTTCCAGCCCGAAGCCTACATTCCGCACACGGACACGTTCATCGAAA
>CAMZGI010000213.1 GCA_947306305.1 uncultured Fibrobacter sp. | reverse complement strand
GTCACCATGCCCGTGTCGTGCGGACGCGGAGAGACTTCGCTAAACAAGACTTCGTCCTTGCAAACGAACAGTTCCACGCCAAAAATGCCGCGGCCGCCAAGAGCGTCCGTGACCTTCTTTGCAATGTCCTTCGCCTGTTCCAAGAGTTCCGGCTTCATCGGCTGCGGCTGCCAAGATTCCTGATAGTCGCCGCCCACCTGATGGTGGCCAATCGGTTCCAAGAAGCTCGTGCCCGCCACATGGCGGACCGTGAGCAAAGTAATTTCGTAATCGAACGGCACAAAGCCTTCGACAATCACGCGGCTGGCAGCACCAGTGCGGCCGCCCGTCTGAGAAATATTCCAAGAGTTTTCAATATCCGCTTCGGTCTTGATGACGCTCTGACCATGGCCAGAAGAGCTCATCACCGGCTTCACCACGCACGGGATACCGATTTCCTTGACAGCCGCCTTGAAATCTTCATAATTATCTGCAAAGCGGTACGGGCTCGTCTTGAGTCCGAGTTCTTCGGCAGCGAGCCTGCGGATGCCTTCACGGTTCATCGTGAGCTTGGTTGCCTTAGCCGTCGGAATCACGGTAAAGCCTTCCTTTTCGAGATCCACAAGCGTGTCTGTCGCAATCGCTTCGACTTCGGGAACAATGTAGTCCGGCTTTTCAAGCTCAATCACGCGGCGCAGCTCCGCGCCATCGAGCATATTAATAACGTGGGAACGGTGAGCCACCTGCATGCCCGGAGCATCGGCATAACGATCCACCGCAATCACTTCAACGCCAAGACGCATCATCTCAATGATGACTTCCTTGCCCAATTCGCCTGCACCGCAAAACAAAACCTTCGTAGCTGTAGAACTTAGAGGGGTACCGATTTCCGCCATAATGATCTCCTTGATTTACAGATAATATAGGTAATAGACGAGGGACGAGAGGCAAGAGACGAGGGAATTTTAAATCAAAAGCAAGGATATTTGAACTTAGTGCGAGACGCGGAAAGTCAAACCAACGGCATGAATTGCGTAAGACTTGTTGTAATTCGTAGTCGGCGCATCGTCATCAAGCACTTCCGCCTTGCCAATCGTATAATTCAACGCAAAGCCAACACTCCAACGGTCGTTGAACCACCAATCCTTGCCAGCTTCAAATCTGACAAAAAGGTTGATAAATCCTTCTTGATAATCACCATTATAGCTAGAAGATTCGTCACGTTCAAAGTACACTACGTCAAATGAATAGCCGCCGGCAAGCCCCAAGAACAGCCCATAGAGCAAACTCTGTTCGTCCTTAAAGGGATAAAATTCAAGACCACCACCTAAAGCAAACTTAAAAGATGTCGCGTCGCTATTCAACTTCACGTCATAAGAGCTCGAATTGTAAGACCGAGTATTTTCGTAATCAAAATCGCCCATGGCAAAACCAACTCCAAGCATTCCATAAATAGATACACGATTAGCTATGGAGCCGCCCAATCGAAGTTCCGCATAAGGACTCGATATACCTTCAAATTTATACTCTACGTTCTCAGATCCATAAGTCGTCAAAGAGGTACGGACTTGACGGAGGTAAGTGTAACCGAAAGTCAAACTCGATGAAAAATAAAATCCCCTGTGAGCGTGCCTATGCAATGCTTTTTCATACGCTTGAGCTTCTTCTTCGCTGAGAGCATTTTCTGGCACGCTTGGCGCCACATTTTCGTTTGTGCTAGCGACTTTTTCCTCAACAACAGCAACGTTTCTCACATTTTTAATGCTGCTAAAGAAACCAGGAGACCTCTGTTTAATAAGGTCAAGCAACGCTTCGACATCCGTCCCACGACCATTAAAACTTGCAACAAGCTTGTTGCCCGCCGTCTCGTAAAGCTCTACAGACAACGTAAGCCAATTTCCGAAAAGCCCCACGCGAGCCTGACTCACATAATCAGCCGCGATATTCTTGCCAGTCTCCACAATGCAACTACCCTCGCAATCTTCAATTGATTTTCCCGGAGGGAGCATCTGCATAATATTTTCACGAGTCATGATCGTATAGTTCTGACTCGCAGGGAGCACCTTAACGGCCTGTCCTCTCAAAACATTCGTAAGGTACTGGCGGTCCGAAAAAGAAACCTTATCCTTCGCATGACCATCAGCCGCCGTTTCAAGAACAGCCACAAAAGTCGCCATAGAAGGTGTCGTCAAAAAAGCCAAACAAAAGAGCAAGTAAAATATTTTCATAACTTCAATATACACTTACAAATTATAATGAGCAATAATAATAAATCCCGTTGAAAAAAGATTTTTACCTAAAAGCATGGACTATTAAAAACGGATTCGTGGGGCGAAATATAGAATATCGCAAACCACAAAAAAACACATTTTTAGGGGGTAAAAGCGACAAAAATGCGGAAATTTTGCAAAAAACGCAAATTCGGGTGTTGTAAAGCTTTACATCGGAAAAATACCAAAAATAAGGACTATTATTCCAAATTAAACTATCTTATAGGTACAAAACCAAACATCCCATACACCAAAACAACGACACCTCTCACGAGATGTCGTTGTTTCTTTTTACCGAGAATTTTTTCCAAAAATTCTCACGGCATCTCGTCATCCGAGTACAATCCCTCTCACACTCACAACAACTCGTTATTAGTCACCTCTAAAGAGGCGTTTTCGCTCAGACGTATCGTCTTCGCGTTTAGAATCTAAGCGATTCTTTATCGCCCGCCCACAAGAATCTGATCGACCTTGATAGAGGGCTGCCCGACAGTCACTGGCACGTGTCCAGACGAAGCTCCGCACACACCAGCCGCTTGCTCAAAATCAGTCCCGACCATGCTAATGCGCGGCATGATTTCATGACCTTTGCCAATGAGCGTTGCTCCACGCACCGGTTCACAAATCTTTCCGTTGCGAATAACATAACCTTCATCCACGGCAAAGTTGAATTCGCCCGTCGCCGGGTTCACAGAACCGCCCGCCATGCGAGCTGCATAAAGACCGTTATCCACGCTTGCAATCATGGAATCGAGCGTGTCCTTGCCCGGAGCAATAAACGTATTGCGCATGCGACTCACCGGAGCATACTTGTAGCTTTCGCGGCGAGCGCTACCCGTGCGGGCAATACCCACTTCGGCAGCACCCACGCGGTCGCTCATGTAAGTCTTCAAAATTCCGTTTTCGATAAGCACCGTGCGTTCCGTCGGAGTCCCCTCGTCATCATACTTGAGGCTCCCCCACACGCCGTCCATCGTGCCATCGTCAATCGCCGTAAGGCACGGCTGCCCAATGGCTTCGCCAATCTTTCCGCAGAACGGGCTTGCCTGACGACGAACCGATTCCGTTTCGAGCGGATGTCCGCAAGCTTCGTGGAAAATCACGCCGCCAAATCCGTTGCCCATCACCACCGGCATCTGCCCGCCAGCGATGTAGCCCGCATCGAGCATACGCAACACGCGGTCGCCGCATTCCGTCGCCAACGCTTCTGGAGAATAATTCGCCAAAAGTTCATAGCCGCCGAGAGCGCCCGGAGCCTCGTGAGTCGTCAAACGTTCCGAGCCGTCCGTCGCAGTCACGTTCACGTTCACGCGCAAACGACCACGCGTCATTTCAAGGTACAAGCCCTCGCTGTTCATCAACGAAATCGAAGTGCAACTATCGGTAACGCTAGCGCCCACCTGGGCAATCTTTGGAGAAAGCGCACGTGCAGTCTTGTCTGCACGGAACAAAAAGTCCTGCTTCATCGCTTGCCCCAGCACACGCGGATCTTTATAAGCAGATGCATTAAAATCGCAAATGCGCTTTTCAGGTGCAAATTCAAACGGCTTCGCCGCAGAACCCACGCCACCCGCAGCGGCAGCGATACGACCAAACGCAAGCGTCTTCACGAGCTTCAGCAAAGCATCTTCGCTATCGTCGCTCGTAAATCCATACAACACTTCCGTTCCATACAAAAGACGAACACCGATACCATATTCCGTGCCCGCAGTCGCCGTTTCGATCTGACGGTCTTTCAAGCCAAGGCTTGAGCTTCGCGTTTCTTCTTCAAAAATTTCAACAAAGTCAGCGCCAGCGCTTTTGCCAGCCTCAAAAATCTTTACGGCAACTTCTGGATTCACGTTAAACCTCGCCGTTCATCTTTTTACGCACAGGGATTCCAGCGGCAAGCATCTCGCCCTTGATACCCGGCACCGTGTAATCGCCAAAATGAACCATCGATGCAACCAGCGCCGCATCGGCACTCGTCTTACGGAACAAATCGACAATATGGTCTGGAGTTCCAGCACCACCACTAGCAATCACGGGCACTTGCACCGCTTTTGCAATCATGTCGGTAATCGTAAGCTCGTAACCGTTCTTCACGCCATCAGTGTCGATGGAATTCAAACAAATTTCGCCCACCCCCAGTTCTTCGGCACGTTTGGCCCATTCAAGAGCGTCAATGCCCATCGCAGTCCTACCACCACGGATGAACACTTCATAACCGCTCGGAATTTTATCCGAAACGCCCACGAACTTCGCATCCATGCCAAGCACTATGCACTGCCGTCCAAACGCTTTAGCGCCTTCGGCAATGATTTCCGGGTGCAGCACCGCAAGACTGTTCACGCTTACTTTCTCTGCGCCTGCCAAAAGAGCTTCGTGCATATCGTCCAAGTTGCGAATACCGCCACCCACAGCAAACGGAATAAACACACGCTTTGCAATCTGGCGAATCATTTCCATGTCGCACGGACGATTCTCGGCACTCGCGGTAATATCGTAAAAGACAAGTTCATCGACACCATCGTCGCTATAACGCGCACCCATTTCAACCGGGTCGCCAATGTCAATATTACCCTTAAACTTTACACCCTTCGTGACCTTGCGGTTACG
>CAMZGI010000212.1 GCA_947306305.1 uncultured Fibrobacter sp. | reverse complement strand
GAGCCACATGCTTGCCATGTTCGATGGCGGTAATCGTCGGGAGGCAGCCCACAGCACCCATCAAAGCGTTGATGATGATGTCGGCCTTCGGGTCGGCAGCAAGTTCGCAGAGGCCATCCATGCCAGCAAGCACCTTACGGCCAAGCACGATTTCGAGTTCCTTTGCAGCAACTTCATTGAACATGCAAACGCGTTCGACATTGTACTTGCGAACGATTTCAGCGACCTTTTCGACACTGCTATTTGCAGCAACGGCGTAAAGATTGAAAATGTCGGAATGTTGCTGGATGACATCGACGCTAGAAGTTCCGATAGAACCGGTCGCACCGAGAAGGACTACGTTTTTCATTTCAAGACCTCAATAATTTTGCTATCAAAAGATAGCATTTATTTTTCGCGAATGCAAAAAATCCCCGACCAAGTCGGGGATGACGAAAACGCAACGATAATGTCCATAAAAAAGGCGACCCCGGCATGGTAGCCGGGGTGACATGCCGTAGCATTGTATAACAACTACCCTGCGACAGCCTTCAAAAAGTCCATGAACAGGTAAAGTGCAGGGGCTGCCAAAAGGAAGGAGTCGCAACGGTCGAGCACGCCGCCGTGCCCTACGAACAAGTTGCCGGAATCCTTCGTGCCGCTCCAACGCTTGAGCGCAGACATCAAGAGGTCGCCCGCCTGACCCGCCACCGTAATAAGCAAGCCAATGGCAATTGCAGATGTCCAAGAATATTCCATCTCGAACGAAGCGAGAGACGCACTGCACTTGACCCAGTATGCCACCCATGCTATCGTTGCAATGGAACCCGCGATGCTACCTTCCCAAGTCTTTTTAGGACTGATGCTCGGGGCAAACAGATGACGACCAAACGGACCTTTACCCGCAGCGAACTTTCCAAAGAAATATGCCACCGTGTCGCAAAGCCACACCGCAGTCATCACCAAGATAAACGGATAGCAATGTTCAAAGCCTTGACCGTTGCCCATCATAAGCACGTTAATGCCGCCCCAGAGGCCCAAATAAAGCGGAGCGCCGAGCTGCATCACAAGCCACGGGAACAAATGATCGATTTCAACCTTCGCGTACGCCACGCCGATGTAAATCGCAAAGACAGCGACAAACGTCATGCCCACCACGTAAGGCACTGCAGGGAGTCCAAAGTAACCGCCCTTGGAAAGAGCCCACGCCAGCGTCAAAGCAAGCGACGACGCAAACGAGAGGTAACGCGTATCAGGTCCTTTATACATCTTGGATGCCATGCGAGCCCATTCCCAAGCGCCCACGCCACCCAAAAAGCACATCAAGCCGATACGGCTAAAATCGTTGAACCACAAACAAACAAAAACAATAGGAATGGCGATAAACGCCGTTATCAATCGCTGCGCAAGATTACTCATGCAACACCTTCCCAAAACGTCTTTCGCGGGTCTTGAAAAATTCGACAGCCTTCATGAATTCTTCTTTGGTAAAGTCGGGCCAGAGCGTGTCTGTCACATAGAACTCGCTGTAAGCGGCCTGCCAAAGCAAATAGTTCGAAAGGCGGAATTCTCCACCGGTACGGATCACCAGATCCGGATCGGGAGCACCCTTCAAATAAAGATTTTTTGCAAACAAAGTTTCGTCGATATCTTCGACCTTGAGCGAGCCAGCAGCCACCTGCGAAGCAATAGACTTCGCAGCTTCTACGATTTCTTGCCTGCCGCCATAAGAAATGGCAAGGTTCAACTGCATGCCCGTATTGTTCGCGGTAATATCAATTGCGGACTGGAGACTTGCACGCGGCTTTTCGGGAATACGGTTCATGTTACCGATGACCGTAAGCTTCACGTTCTTTTCCATAAGGTCGGGAATTTCCTTGACCACCATTTCGATGAGGAGGTTCATCAAGTAATCCACTTCCTTGGAAGGGCGGCCCCAGTTTTCAGAACTGAACACGTACAACGTCATGTGTTCGAGCTTGAGGTTTACACCCACCTCGACCGCATCAATCGTCGATTCAGTCCCCTTGCGGTGACCCAAGAAACGTTCCAATCCACGGCTACGAGCCCAACGCCCGTTGCCGTCCATAATGATGGCGACATGTCTAAGCTGATTTGCCACGCAAACCCCGAACTACACCTTGAGGATGTCTGCTTCCTTTTCGGCGAGCAAACGGTCAATTTCAGCAATAGCCTTGTCGGTTGCCTTCTGGATTTCGTCCTGCTGCTTCTTGACTTCGTCTTCCGGCAAATCCTTGTTCTTCTTGATAGCGTCGTTGGCATCGCGGCGGATGTTGCGGATAGCCACGCGGCCATCTTCGGCATGCTTGCGAGCAACCTTTGCAAGTTCCTTGCGGCGTTCCGTCGTAAGAATCGGGAGCGTCACGCGGATGCAGTTGCCGTCCTTCATCGGGGTAAGGCCGATGTTTGCAGCGAGGATAGCCTTGTCGATAGTATCGACGAGCTGCTTTTCCCACGGGGTCACGAGGAGCATGCGCGGTTCGGGCACGGAAATCTTTGCCACCTGGGAAATCGGGGTTGGAGTGCCGTAGTAGTCGATACGCACGCCGTTGAGGATAGCCGGGCTAGCTTGGCCAGCACGGATCTTGGAGAATTCACGTTCGGTGGCCTCGATGGCCTTGTCCATCTTTTCAGAATATTCAGACATTTTTATTCCTTGCGCAAAGCGCCGTTTTAAATCTTTAGTCTCTCGTCTATAGGACCAACAGGTTCGTTCTTTCGTCTAAACCCAATGGTTACCAGTTAATAGTTTTGCAAAGGACATCCAACTACAGAGCAGCCCACTCAGTGTCATCCTGAGCGAAGGGCGAAGACCGGAGTCGAAGGATCCAAGCGTTAGTTATTCACGGGAAATATAGGTAAAAAATGAAGATAGATTACACAGACGAAGTTCAGTTTTACAATTCTTGAGGAAATAGGCGGATTATCAACTATAGATATCACTATTTAATGTTTATTCTTTGCAAAAGACGACCGCATTTGACCAAATAGGCACCCGGAGTTTTAAACTTTATCTTTAACCCATCGGAAATATTGTTTCCTCGTAATAATTTTGTAGGCAACGTTCCAAGGAAACGCCCTTGCAAATCGAAAACGCTCGCCGGACTAAATTCTGTAAAGTTGCCAGTTTTCATCGCAATTAATTTGGTAGTCGAACTGCTAGACGATGCGACGGAACTGCTTGAAAGTCCGTATTCAAATGCTCCCAAATCAGGAGCACTACCTGCAAATGGGAACCCGATATTTTCGCCTTTGTCAATCGCTCGGCTCCCCGATTTGAGCTTCAAGAAATCGACATCGGGAAGACTTCCGTCAGCCTTACGCGGACCCAATACACCCGCAACCGCCGAGAGGTCTTTGCCCGCAACAGTCATGCTCGGGTCATCAAGGCTCAAAAAGTCATCTTCAGTCAAATCTAGTTTCAAGTTCCACGTGTTGTTTTCGCCCGCAGCGCATTCCACGTAATGGTCGATGTTCTGGCTTACAATCTTTTCCCAACACTCTCCGATTTGCGAAAGTTTGTTCGGGAAGGCAATATTATTTTTCATTACATGCGCGCTATCGCCCGTGAGCGGAGCAACATCAGCAATACGATTGCCGTCAGCATCATAAAGCGTTGATGCCATGCTGAAAGCTCGGTCACCATTTTGGTAAGAAGTATTGTTGTACCAGTAGCTTCCGACACCTGTATAGTTTGCATAAAATCCAGATGCCTTATTTTTCCACGCCACGCAATACTTGATAATATGCCGCCCGCCGCCCAGCGTACTTTGCCCCATCTTAATCCCGTAACCGTTTCCGTTTTTCGGCGACTTGGTTCCGTAATCGCTGTAGCCGTTTCCCATGGCGTAGCAGTTCTCCATGACTACAGGGAATTCCTGATTGATAAAGTCAAAGCCGTCATCGCTATTCCACCAAGCACGGCACCCGATGAATTTGGTCGTATCGCCTTGGCCTGGCTTTTGGTAATGAGCGCCAAAACCGTCGGCATTCTCTCCATCGCCTTGCCAACCCGTAGGGTCGTAATTGTCGTGAGCATCGCAATTCAAGAAGATATGACCGCCGCCATCCGCAGCACCATCGTTCGCAAAGAATCCCGGACCCGCGTTGTGGTGGCTTTCCATCTGTTCCAAAAAGATATGCTTGCTCGCATGAATGAACACGCCAGAATTCGAGTTGTGCACCATGGGCGTATTGCGAACCTCGAAACCCTTTAAGTGCAGAAATTTTGCGGCAATTACAATCGGCGAAGTGTACATCGCCCCTTCGGGAGTACCGTCGCTATGATCCGTGCCTATAGCCACCAGAAGATTCGACCCGTCAAAAATCGGTCGTTCACCCGGATACGCAAGATAGTGAATTCGGTTATCGTCGCTCTCGCCGCTTGCAGTCAGGAGGATTCCCGCCGTCATTTTATATCTCTGGTAAAAAACCGTATCACGCAGCTCATAAACTCCGCCACGAACCCAAACGGTATCGCCCGCTTTTACCACGAAGTTTGCTTTGTTAAGCGTCGCGAAAGGCTTGTCCTTTGAACCGGCATTGGCATCGCTCCCGTCGGTCGCCACATAATAGACCGCAGCAAATGCATGAGCAGCCAGCAAAGCAAGACACAACGTAAACGAAAACATCTTATCCATATAAGCCTCAAATAACCATGGGGAACCTTTAAACGTGCCAGCCCCATTCATAACATAAATAATTTTTTGATTTTTGCAATGAGCATGGAAATCTACAAGTCGCTTTTCATCCGCCTTGACAGGCTAATAGTCATTAGCTATTATCATTTTTTAAATGATGGAAACAAATAGAATTTTACTGCGTCCTTGGCGTGAAAGCGATGCCGAGACTTTGTT
>CAMZGI010000211.1 GCA_947306305.1 uncultured Fibrobacter sp. | reverse complement strand
ACGGTGTTTTCCACAGCCTTGGAGTGGTCGGCTTCCGGCCAGGCGACGTTCGTGAGCGATTCGTTGTGGCCGAGGATGCTCCACATTTCTTCGGCGATATGCGGGGCAAACGGGTGCAGCAACTTCACGAAGGTTTCGCACGGTTCGCGGTAGCGCTTGTCCATCTTCATCATTTCGTTGTTGAAGATCATCAGCTGGCTAATCGCGGTGTTGAAGCTCATGTTTTCGATGTCGCTCGTGACCTTGATGACGGTCTGGTGCATCACCTTCTCGATGGCTTCCGGAGCGGTTTCGTCAACGTAAACCGGAGCGGCATCGTCGTCGCCCACCACGGAGCGCCAGGCGCGGCCGAGGAAGCGGTTCATGCCTTCGATGCCCTTGGTCTGCCACGGCTTCACGGCATCGAGCGGGCCCATGAACATTTCGTACAAGCGAAGGCTATCAGCACCGTAGTCGCGGACAACGTCATCGGGGTTCACGACGTTCTTGAGGGACTTACTCATCTTCGCCACAATCTGCTTGAGCTCGATGTCGGTTCCCTTCTTGAAGAACTTTCCGTTCTTTTCTTCGACTTCGTCGGTCGGGACCTTGGAGCCAGCGGCATCTTCGTAAGCGAAGGCAAGAATCATGCCCTGGTTGAAGAGTTTCTGGAACGGTTCGTCGGTAGAGACGAGGCCGAGGTCGAACAAGACCTTGTGCCAGAAACGGCTGTAGAGCAAGTGAAGCACGGCGTGTTCGGCACCACCCACATAGAGGTCGACCGGCATCCAGTACTTTTCAAGTTCCTTTGCCACAAATGCATCGCCGTTGCAAGCGTCGATGTAGCGGAGGTAATACCAGCAAGAACCAGCCCACTGCGGCATGGTGTTCGTTTCGCGGATACCCTTGCGGCCGTTCTTATCGACGACCTGGAGCCATTCGGTAGCGTTGGCGAGCGGAGACTGACCGCCGTCACCCGGCTTGTAGTCCTTGAGTTCCGGCAACAGCACCGGGAGTTCGGAATCATCGACGGTCGAGATTTCGCCGTCTTCCCAGTGGATAATCGGGAACGGTTCACCCCAGTAGCGCTGACGGCTGAAGAGCCAGTCGCGGAGCTTGTAGTTCACCGTGGCCTTACCGATCTTGTTGGCTTCGAGCCATTCGATGACCTTGGCGATACCCTGCTTCTTGTTGAGGCCGTTCAGGCAGAGCGTTGCATTTTCGCTGTTGATGTAGGTGCCGTCGGCAGCCCAGCAGGCTTCGCCCTTGAGCACGAGCGGCTTAACATCTTCGGGGCAGCTTGCATCCGGTTCCATGATGCAGATGACGGGCAGGTTGAACTTCTTCGCGAAATCGAAGTCGCGGGTATCGTGAGCGGGCACGGCCATGATGGCGCCGGTGCCGTAGCCGGTCAGAACGTAGTCGGCGACCCACACCGGAATCTTCGTGCCGGTGAGCGGGTTCACGGCGTAGCTACCGGTAAACACGCCGGTCTTTTCCTTGGCGAGTTCGGTACGGTCGAGGTCGCTCTTCAAAGCGGCGGCGTGCACGTATTCTTCCACGGCGGCCTTCTGTTCGGCAGTCGTGAGTTCCGGCACCATGGCGTGTTCCGGGGCGACGACCATGTAGGTTGCACCGAACAGCGTATCGCAACGGGTCGTATAGACGCGGAGCTTCTTTTCGGTCGGCTTGCCTTTTGCGTCGGCAATGGCAAAATCCACTTCGGCACCGAAGCTCTTGCCGATCCAGTTCTTCTGCATGTCCTTCACGCCCTGCGGCCAGTCGAGCTTGTCGAGGCCCTTCAGCAGGCGGTCGCCATACAGCGGGATGCGCATGAGCCACTGCTTGAGGTTACGGCGTTCCACTTCCTTGGTGCCGCACTTTTCGTGAGAACCGTCGTTCAAAACTTCTTCGTTAGCGCACACAATCTTGCAGTGCTTGCACCACCACACCTGAGCGTCGGCGTAGTAAGCGAGACGCTTAGAGTCCTTGTACTTGCGGACTTCGGCAGCACCCTTGGCTTCTACGTCGGCAGGAATCGGGAGTTCTTCGATGGGGCGGCCCTTCTGCTGGTCTTCATCGAACCAGGTGCCGTAAAGGCGCTTGAAAATCCACTGCGTCCACTTGTAGTACTTCGGGTCGGTGGTGTTGACTTCCTTGTTCCAGTCGTAGCTAAGGCCAAGGCGCTTGATCTGGCGGCGGAAATTGTCGCAGTTCTTCTTGGTCGTAATGGCCGGATGCGTACCGGTCTGGATAGCGTACTGTTCGGCAGGGAGACCGAAAGCGTCCCAACCCATCGGGTGGAGCACATTGAAACCGCGGCTGCGCTTGTAGCGGCAGATGATGTCCGTGGCGGTGTAACCTTCGGGGTGACCCACATGGAGGCCAGCGCCACTCGGATACGGGAACATGTCCAGGCAGTAATACTTGGGCTTGGACTTATCTTCGCCCGTCTTGAAAGTTTGATGTTCTTCCCAGTAGGCTTGCCACTTGGTTTCGATCTCTTGCGGATTGTACTTAGCCATTGCTTTATACCTCGGTATGTTCTGCTAGACGAAAGACGAGAGACGAAAGACGAAAGAAATCGCCGAATCCGCCAAACAATCTTGCCGCTTGCAGGACTTCATTAAATTTTTCGCGTGTAAAGATAGAAACTTAAAAAGCCCCGCATTGCGAGGGCAGTAGCAAAAGAGCGGGACAAAATACAGCAAAGTCCCATAGCAGACAGATGGCGGATCGAGTCCGCCATGACGATGTTCGTGTATATAATTACCATTTCTCGAAGTTTTTGAGCAAGGCGAACAAAAAACATCATTTTTATTTGACATTCTAAATGGTGAAAGCGATATATCCAGCAGAAAGAGGAATAACCATGAAGAACACGATTACACAAGCCGAAAACACGAACAGCCTCGCTACGGAACTGCGCGACGCCACGAGCAATGCTTATTTCGACTTCATGAAATTCAACGAAGCGGATATGGAAAACCTTGTCAAAGTTTCGCAAGTCAACAACAAGACCGTCATCCGCCATACCGTGCAAATTCCGGGAATTCCCACCGACACGTCCATCCGTTTCGAAATCAACAAAGACGGTCAGGGTCTGCACTACAATGTCATCGGGCACCATAACAAGCTCCAGTACATTCGTCGTACAGACAACATAGAAACCGCAAAACGCCACTACGTCAACACCTTGAACGAAATCGTCCACTATTGCTTTGTACCGCCTCCGTCGCTGGACGCTCGCTGGATTTAACCTCATACACCAAACGCAAAAGTCGCCGCCCCTTTACGGGGGCGACGACTTTCTTTTTTGCAATAATTTGTCAGTTAATTTTCGCCGTTCTTAATCTCCATTTGTTCACGATCCATAGTGTAAGCCAGGTATTCCTTGAAGTCACGGTTAATATCCACTCCCTCAAAATCCTCAATATGATCTACGAGAACATTTTCGAGAAACGGATTATCTGCCGGAGCCCAAATGCCGACGTTATCCAAAACAACAGATTTATCGCCAGGACCCTTTGCCACGTATTCAACTTTGGATTTTGCAACCCAGCCTCTCCCGCAACTTCCTTTGACCAGAACCGCGGTGTCGGAATTCTTCACAATCGTAAGCACGTCGTTAAAGCCAGCCGTGCAAATCACCCTGCCGCCATCCTTTTCGGATGTGACATCGATGTCTCCACGTTTAGACTTAACAAGCTGCGGTGCTCCAAAAGATGTAGAAACCATAAAAGCGAGGGCGACAAACGCCATTACCTTTGCGTATTTCATGATAGACCTCCTTATTATTAGACGAACCCCGTCTATCAAGCAAATTACAAAGTAAAGTTTACATAGACCAATAAAACACTACTTCAATTTGGAACAAAGGTTCCCAATTTCTTTTGCATTGTGTTGTTTTCATCGCTTTTCCGTCTGTAAACATTTTTTTTTATTCATTTTGCACTCAATAGAATATTTTTAGGTCGTTAAACCCTCCTTGCTTTATTATTATTTTGTCATGCTCTTAAGAAAAAACAGCCTTCTCGCTTTGATTTTAGCGTTTTCTGCGACCGCTTTCGCGCAAACCAGTTCCGATGACGACGACTGGCTGTCAGGCGATTCCGATAAACCCTCCGTAACGGAGTCTAAACCTAGCAGTTCTTATGACGGAACTAACGATAGCGAATTTGCGAACGACGAAGAGTATGCAAGCGCATACGCGAGATACAAGACGCAAACGACATCGAGAACCGAAATCAGCAGGCAGCGTAAGGAAGGGTTTTCGCAGTCCGTGTTTGTGGGTGCACGCGTGCAAGGCGGTTTTAACACGTTCCTCGGCTCCAATTCCGAAGGCTGGGGCGCAGGCTGGAACGCCGGCGCAGGTCTTATCATCAAGATTTCGATGTTCACCAAAAACTTCAGCCTCGTGCCTGAATTCACGTTCAACTACCGTCAATACAATTACAAAAAGGACATGGACGTTTACACGAACAAGGCTCGTCTCAACATTATGTTGTTCGAGCTTCCGATCATGTTCCGTTACACGTTCGAGCAATACGACTTTTTTGCCGCAGCGGGTTTACACCTTGGGCTTAAGCTGATGGGCGACACGGAATTCCGCTCCGAAGCGAACAGCGGTGTTGTTGCAAAAAATGGTGGCACAAACACGAACACATTCGTTTCGACGAACATGGAAGTGGGTCTTGCCCTCGAAGGCGGCTACATGCTTACAAGAAATACGCACATCAATATCCGAGTGGTCCAGTGCTTTACGAACCTTCTCAACCAAGGTCTAACCGTCGAAGAATCCTTTACAAATTCGACGCTCCTCACGTTCTACACGAACTTGGGTATCTCGTTCTTGTTCTAGTGAGTTCCTAGTTTTGAGTTACTAGTTAATAGTTACT
>CAMZGI010000210.1 GCA_947306305.1 uncultured Fibrobacter sp. | reverse complement strand
AGTCATGTGCTTGCACAATGACGTGCAAGGGAATCAAGCGAGAGGCCACTTGTGGACTCGCATTTGATTCCTGCCGCAGTCAAGCCTCAACGAGGAACGACGTTGTTCTGCCAACTAAGCTCTAAGTTCTAATAACTAGTAACTGTGCGGCTCCGCCGCGCCACTCTCGTCTGTAGCCGCTTAGCGGCGTTCTTTCGTCTATATAATCTACTCGATAACGGTAGCGGTGACTTGGGCGTGGCCAGCTTTGTCAAGACCGAGCACTTTGCCAGCAGCTTCGCTCAAATCCAGAACGCGCTTCTTCGAATAGGGACCACGGTCATTGACGCGAACAACAACGGACGCACCTGTCTTCACGCGAACGACTTTTAATTTGGTTCCAAACGGGAGAGTCTTGTGGGCACATGTAAAAGCATCGCGATCAAAGATTTCACCGCTAGCAGTCTTTTTCCCATCAAAGCCCTTGCCATAAAAACTGGCATCTCCCGAAAACGTGTAACCGATTTCAGCTTTCTTTTTTGATTTTGCAGTTCCAGCCGAGCGATCATACCCTTTGCGGCTCGTAGAATCGCTGCATCCAGAAAAAGTGAACATCACACCGAGGAGAACTACCAGAACAAAACGACCAACCATACACACCTATAAAAGCTTATTCAAAGTCGTACATGCTGTTGTACGTATTTTCGAGAATTTCGTCTTCCTTGCTGACAATTTCAGACTTCTTTTCTTCGGGCTTTGCATTCAACTCTTCGTAATACCTTGCAGATTTCTTTTCGAGGTTTTCGATATTCTGGGCGGTACGTTTGCGGAGTCTTTCCAATTCGTCGTCCGACATTGTATTGCGCATGTTGAGCAAAAATACTGCACGTTTGCCCCACGGCGTAGCCCCATGCTTGTCGCGAAGCTGCCTATAAATTGCAACCGCGCTATCCAAGCGGTTCGGATTCATCTGGAAGTAAACAGCCTTCATGTAAAGGGCTTGAATGCCCGACTGCGTTTGCGGATAATCTCTGTACAAACTATCGAATGCGTTGAAAGCGGTCGCATAAGCGGTATCGACCAATTCCATCTTGCTTACCGGCATTTCGGATGCAACAGTCCACAAACTTTCAGCTTGCATATAACGTTCGCGAGCTTCGTCTTCACGCGTTTTCATCGTCACACGCATGCCCAAATTCGCCTGAGCCTGCTTTGCGTAATCGGTGTTCGGGAACTTCTCGATGATTTCCTTATAAAGTTCTTCTGCGGTATCGGGGTCGTGCAGGAACTCGTCATAGACAAACGCTCTCGCATAAGAGGCTCGCATGACGCTAGCCGTATCTGGAGAATTCTCAATCACCTTCGTGAGTCGGGCAACTGCACTATCCGCTTCGGAAAGCTTGAGCAAAAAGAGTTCCGCAATCATGAATTCGGTATTGAAGAACTTGCTCATGTCGGGAATGGTATCTTTGTTGCGGGCAAGAACTTCATTGTTGCGGTCTCGCATCGAAACAAGGTTTCTCAATGCATTGCGGCGTTCACGGGATTTGCGTCCATATTCGCTAATCGACCTAGCAATGTAGCTGCTGTCGTAATAAGCCATAGCCAGCTCGTAGTCCATGGTCTTTGTTTGCTCGTAATCGCCCATGTTGAAATAGCAACGGGACGAATATTCAGTTCTCGGATTTTCCGTATTGACTTTATTGAAAATGACAAACGCATCGGCATTGCGGCCTGCCAAGAGCGTCACTTCGCCAATTCGCACCAAGTAGAACGGACGCTTATTCTCGAATTCTTCGACCTTGTAAAGTTCCTTGAATTCATCAGCCGCCTGCAAATACTTCTTCTGGTTCACTAGGCATTCCGCAGACTGCTCACCCGCGTTCTGGCGTTCGCGATCGTTCAAATTCTTAATCTCTTTTGCATTGTAATGCAGGTGAGCCTTTTCCCACTCTTCCATCTTGAAGTAAAGCCCTGCCAAACGGAAATGAGCCTTGCCCTTCATGTACGGGGTTCCGCTCGTATCGGCAAGCACCGCTTCAAGGGATGCAATCGCCTGTTCAGGAGCTTCAGACTTTTCGTCCAAAAGCGAGAGCAAGTTCAAGCCTTGGAAATAGTAAGGATGGTCCTTGGATGCCACCACGGGTTCCAGCGCAAAACGGCTGATATTGTATTCCTGGTTGCGGTAGAGGCAATAAGCACGCTGGTATTCCACAGCACGCATAGAATCAAAATCGGCAAAGTAACGTTCGTATTCGTCGTACTTGGTGATAGCCTTGGCCCATTCAGCCTTGTGCCTATAAGATTCGGCGATGAGGAAAACAGCTTCGGCGGTACGCGTCTTGTTTTTGGGGAAGCGTTCCAGCACGCGAGAGCCTTTCTCGATAATTTTCTCGTACTTCTGGGATTCTTCACTGCCGGGGTACGACTGGGTTTCGTCGGGGACGCTGTCCAGACGTGCGGTGCGCAGTTCGGTCGCTTCGTCATAAAGCCGTTCCGCATTGAACATGTGGTTCAGATAAGCACAGCAAGTGCATCCATCCAACAACGCGGCAATCACAAATAGGGCAAAAAAACGACCAAAAAACATATAGTAATAAAATAGATATTTATGAGGCTAAAATTCCATAAGCAAAGGCAGATAATCGCAAAGTTTCATGCCTGTAGAGGGCATTGCGTTGCGATCGAGGCGTACCATGCGCACTTCGGCGGGTTTTCCGACGATGCGGGCGAGGATTTCGAAGTTGTCGCGGGTTTCCCAGACGGCTGCATCCATCACGACTCCGTTACCGCAATCCGTTTCGCCCGTGTTGTTGCTGATACCAGAAATTCTGGAATTTTGCTTCAAAAGGCGTGAGAAAATTTCGGGGGCAACTCCCAGATGGTTCGACGTTTCCGTAGAATCATAGACGAGCACATGGACTTCCTTAAAGCGGTTCGAGTCGTCAAAGACGACGGTGTAAGTGTGCTTGTAGGGATTTTCGTAAAAAGATTCCTGCCAGACAAAACGCTTCACTTGTTTAAAATTCGCAAGGGAATACTTTTTAAAGAACTCCTGCGACGAGGCTCCGTAACGCACAAGGTAATGTCCCAATTTCGTCGAAAAATCGTGTTTCTGTTCAGGGAGCATCGACTCGCGAAGACTATCCACGGCACGGTTCAAATTGGCGGTCAGCCCGTTATTGAATTCTTCGATAGCCACCTTGCGGGCTTGTTCTACTTCGTTCAAGCGAATCTTGATGTCAGGGTAATCGGGGTCGTTCTTGAGGATGTAATTGAACTCGCGGCGAGCTTGATCAAAGGAATGATTTTTGAGATAGGCAAGTCCAAGAGCTTCGCGGAGCGGCAAGTTTTCTGGATAACGTTCGGCTAGGGGCTTCAAGATGTCGCATGCCACCTGAGCACGATCCCTCGCAGAGCCTGCGTAGCCATCCTTTCCCGGAGGGCTTTTTTCGCCAAGAGTCGCAATGGCACGGCGTGCCTTTTCGTAATCGGGACGGAATGCGAGTATGCGTTGGTAGGTCTTTTCGGCGGCATCGAACTTGCCGTTGTATTCTGCAAGGAAGCCACGCAAAAGGAGCAATTCCGAAGAAAGCGGGAACTGCGTCAAAGCGTAATCTACCACATTTGACGCACTGTCCAAGAGGCCTCCGTCATGATAGACGGTCGCAAGCAATTCATACGCCCGTTGAGAATCGCCCGACGAGAGACTGATAGCCGCACGGCATTCGTCTGCGGCATCCTTCAAGTTCGAGTTCTTGTGCAAGAGTTCTGCGTACCACAGCCTAAGCTCGTAAATAGCTGGCGAGCGGGAGCAAGCCATCTTGGCTAGTTCGGTAGCCACGTTCAAGTTTCCCGCCATCAGTGACTTGCGGCTGTCCAAGTAAAAGCCAATCCCCGTGTTCGGGTAGCGGTTCATCAACCGCCCCATCAAGATGTCCGCACGGTCACGCATCGTTGACGAAACGGAATCCATATTGAACAACGTATTGACTTCGCCCCAGACGGCGGCATCCACATTTGGGTACAAAAGGACTAATGCATCGTAAATTTCGTAAGCGGCTTTTGCAGCTCCGCTGCGAGAAAGTTCAGCCGCACGGCGAAGTTCAGCCTGAGCCTGCACTGGAAGTCGCTCGACATCGGCCTTAAAGTTGGGGGCATCGCCATTTAAAATGGAAGTGCCGGCTTCAAGCCCAAACGGCACTTCATCGACGACCGTCTTAGACGGTCCGTATTTGTTGTAAAGCTTGTATCCGCCATACGCGAGCAACGCCCCAAAGAAAACGACTAAAAAGAGGTAAGCGGCAGCACGAGAAGCAGATGAGGAATTCACCATTAGAGTTCCAATTAAATTTCCAAGAAGTCGGCAAGTTTTTCTTTATGTTCCTTGCTCTTCTGCAAGCGACGCAAGGTTTTGTTCTTAATTTGGCGCACGCGTTCACGGCTAAGCTTGAGGTCTTCGCCAATGTCCTTGAGCGTCGTATCTTCGACCGTATCGAGCCCGTAGAACATGCGCAGAATTTCTTCTTCGCGCTGCGGAAGGGAGGACAGGGTCTCTTGGATGAGCTTGCGGCGTTCTTCGCGTTCCATGTCTTCGTCTTGGTTGCCGTCGCTGCCAAGAACGTCCATCAACGTGCTCACGGAGTCGGCGCTTGAAACGCCAGCATCGTCGCCAATTGGGGCATCGAGCGAAATATCGACAATCTTTTCCATGACTTCGACGATATCGCGTTCGTAAGCGGCAAATTCTTCCATCGAGATGGTCTTGTCGTAATCGCCACCGTTCTGCATCAAGGCACGTTTAAAGCGGTTCACGAGAGCGAGCTTGTTAGGCGGAATGCGAACGGCACCCACCTGTTCGAACAAAGCCTTCTGGATGGACTGGCGGATCCACCACACGGCGT
>CAMZGI010000209.1 GCA_947306305.1 uncultured Fibrobacter sp. | reverse complement strand
CGTCCTTCAGCTTTTCGACACCGAACACGTTCACGTTCAAGTGGTGGCTGCTCTGACCAAAGTAACCGTCGAGAACTTGCACCAACTTGGTGGCGCGTTCTTCGTCGTCGTGACCGAGCGCGTCCGGGTTGATGGTCTGCGTGTTGCTGATGCCATCGAGAGCGTATTCGTACGGGAGCTTTGCGACAGAGTTGAGCGATGCCAAGAGGCCGTGCTTTTCTGCACCGTAGCTCGGGCTTGCGCCAGGAGAGAACGGTTCGCCCTGCTTACGACCATCCGGGAGAGAACCCGTAGCCTTGCCATAAACAACGTTGCTTGTAATGGTGAGGATGGATGTGGTCGGTTCAGAATTGCGGTACGTCGGAGTCTGCTTGATTTTCGCCATGAACGTCTTGAGGAGCCAAACGGCGATATCGTCTGCGCGGTCGTCGTCGTTTCCATAACGCGGGAAGTCGCCTTCGATCTGGAAGTCTTGAGCAAGGCCCGTAGCCGGGTCGCGGATGACCTTGACCTTAGCGTACTTGATTGCAGAAAGGCTATCGACAACGTGGCTAAAGCCTGCGATACCCGTAGCGAATGTGCGGCGGACATCGGTATCGATGAGGGCCATTTCGGCGGCTTCGTAGTAATACTTGTCGTGCATGTAGTGAATCAAGTTCAACGTATTCACGTACAAGTGAGCAATCCAGTCCATGTAAAGTTCGAACTTGTGGACAACTTCGTCGTAGTCCAAGTATTCGCTGGTGATTGCCGGATATTCCGGGCCGACCTGCTCGCCCTTCACGAGGCATTCGTCCTTACCGCCGTTGATGGCGTAGAGGAGCGTCTTCGCGAGGTTTGCGCGAGCGCCGAAGAACTGCATTTCCTTACCCGTCTGGGTTGCGGAAACGCAGCAGCAAATGCTGTAGTCGTCGCCCCAAATCGGACGCATCGTGTCGTCGTTTTCGTACTGGATGGCGCTGGTCTTCACGGAGATTTCTGCAGCGAACTTCTTGAAGCTAGCCGGCAGACGCGGGCTATAGAGAATCGTGAGGTTCGGTTCCGGGGACGGGCCCATGTTCACGAGCGTGTGCAAGAAGCGGTAGTCGTTCTTGGTCACCTGATGGCGACCGTCCTGGCCAAGGCCAGCGACTTCGAGCGTCGCCCACACCGGGTCGCCGCTAAAGAGCTCGTTGTAGCTCGTGATACGCGCAAACTTGACCATGCGAAGCTTCATCACAAAGTGGTCGATGATTTCCTGTGCTTCGACTTCGTTGATGACTCCGTTCTGCAAGTCGCGAGTCATGTAAATGTCGATGAACGTCGAGACGCGGCCCACGCTCATGGCGGCGCCGTTCTGCGTCTTGATCGCGGCGAGGTAGCCAAAGTAGAGCCACTGCACAGCTTCGCGTGCGTTCGTTGCCGGCTTCGAAATATCGTAGCCGTAAATCTTTGCCATGACCTTCATGCCTTCGAGAGCCTTGATCTGTTCGGCGAGCTCTTCGCGTTCGCGAACCACATGTTCGGTCATGTCCTTTTTGTCAGAGAGAGCCTTGTCTGCCTTCTTCTGAGCGATGAGGTAATCGACACCGTAAAGTGCAACGCGGCGGTAGTCGCCGACGATACGTCCGCGACCATAAGTGTCAGGAAGACCCGTGATAATATGAGCCTTGCGGGCCATACGCATATCCGGCGTGTATGCGTCGAAAACGCCTTGGTTGTGGGTCTTGTGGAAGTCCGTGAAAATGTGGTGAAGCTCTGCGCTCGGCGTGTAGCCGTAGTTCTTGCAAGATTCTTCTGCCATCTTGATTCCGCCGAACGGCATGAATGCGCGTTTGAGCGGCTTGTCGGTCTGGAGACCTACGATCTTTTCGAGATCCTTTGTTTCGTCGGCAATGTAGCCAGCCGCGTGGCTTGTGAGAGTGGAGACAACGTCTGTGTCCATGTCGAGGACGCCGCCCTTTGCGATTTCTCTCTTCTGTAGTTCTTGCAGTTCAGCCCAGAGTTTGTTTGTTGCTTCCGTCGGCCCCTGCAAGAACGACTTGTCGCCATCGTAGGGGGTGTAGTTTTTCTGGATGAAGTCGCGGACGTTGATTTCGTCTTGCCAGCGACCGCCTTTAAAGCCTGTCCATGCTTCCTGCATATAGCCTCTTTTGCTCGTGCAAATCTGTAATTTCAACTGAAAAATTACCTAACTTTTCTGGTTGCGAAAAAGGACTTGCATCGATTTATCTTATTTTTCTGCCTTTATAATTGTAAAGCGCAATATACATATTTAAAAGGGGGAGGGCAAGGTATCAAATGCACCATTTTGACTTGTTTGAATGCTTTTAAAATGCTTACGAAAATATTTCTTTGCGAAGCTGGGCACGGCTCTATTCAGAATGTGAAAAAGACAAAAATTTTTTGTAAAACGCAATCGAAAACTGTAAAATACGGTTGATACGGTTGATTCTAAAATTCCTCTCGCTGGACGTGCTTTGGGCAAAATCAAAAACTATCTTATGGTTAAGAAAATGAGGTCATTATGAAAAAGATTATTCTTCCCCTGGTCACTGTAGCGCTTTTGGCTGCATGCTCCGATTCTAACACCGAAGCTCTTCCGGTTGCTCCGCAGGCTGGTGAACTTTCTTCGGCTGTGACTCCGGCTGATCCGACTTCCAGTGGGGCTATCGCTCCTGTTGGCTTGTCTTCGAGTTCTGTTGAAGCTCTCCCGGCAAGCTCCGCTGGCGCTGTTCCTGCTTCGAGTGCCGATGTGGTTGTTCCGCCTAATCCGAACTCGCAGTTCACTTATGTCGTTCCGACTTTGACCGAACTTGATCCGGCTAAGGAATACACCTTCTATGGCGCAGAACTCACTGGTTTGGATCACTTCAAGTACGGCCGTTTTGAAGCCCGCATGAAGATGGCTGCAATTTCTGGCTCCGTAAGCTCCATGTTCCTTTACTACGACAACTCTTGGGAAAAGGGACTTCAGCCGTGGAACGAAATTGATATTGAAGTGCTCGGCAAGGATCCTAATTCTTGGCAGTCCAACATCATTACTCGTGAAGGCGACGCTTCCATCAACAAGAACACGTCTTCTGAAAGCAAGCCGCTGCACGCATTTGGCTTTGACGCAACGCAGAGCTTCCACTTGTTCGCAATCGTTTGGACCCCGGAATACGTGTCTTGGGAAATTGACAGTGTCGAAGTTCGCCGCGATACGCTTGGCATGAGCCGTGGCAAGCACGCTGACGCAGACCAAGTTGCATTCTTGACCGAAGACCAGTCTCTCCGCTTCAACCTTTGGGCTTCTAAGAGCACTGCTTGGACGGGCAAGTGGAACAATGGCATTGGCCTCCCGGTCGAACAGCAGATTGATTACGTCCGCGTCTATGCATACGACCCTGCAACCAAGGCATTTACGCTTTCTTGGCAGGACGATTTCGATGGCGAAGATGTCGATCCGCAGCATTGGTCTAGAGGCGACTGGGAAATGGAACGCGTGATGCTCCGTTCTAATAACGTCATCGTCGAAAACGGTGTTTGCCGCCTTATCTTGGACTACGAAGCCAACTAAAAATTTCAGTGAGTGTGGTGTATAGTGAGGTAAAGTCCACGGAGAAATCCGTGGGCTTTTTTTTGAATCAATTGCAAAAAAAATTTTCATTAGCGGTCAATTTTTCTTTTTGACGCAAATAATTGTATCTTAACAAAAAAACACATGAGGTTTACGATGAAGAAATTAGCATTGGCGCTTCTCTCCGTTATGTCTTTGGCACTTATGGCATGCGGCCCTTCAAAACTGGACATTCAAGAAAAGTCTGTCATGAGCGATGTGCTGATTGAAGTGCGTCAAGTGCTGAATGATTCGATAAGCCTTTATGTAGGCAACGTCTTTTACCTGAATTCCAAACAAATTGTTGCAGACGACATGTATCCGTTGTATGCAAGCGTCCGTGACCCCGCCGAGTTTGAAAAGCTGACCGCCACAGACGAAATCAACAGTGACGAAGAGTTCTTGAATTACTTGCGTCGCAAGGCTCCTGATCTTATGAACGTGGGGATTGTCATTGGTGAAACGGCGTACAACGAAGTCGGCTTTGAAGAAAAAGCTGCTGTCGAAAAGCTGACCAAGATTTTCCAGAAAATCCAAGGTGGCTCGCTCACGCTCTTCCACGAAAAAGACAGCCAGCTCACCGACATGAAGAAGATTTATTAGCTCCTAGTTAATAGTTGCTAGTTACTAGAAATGTCATGCCCGGCCTAGACCGGGCATATCCTTTTTTCGGCTATTTCTAAGTTCTAAGCTCTAAGCTCTAAGTTCTAAAATTCTATCTTTGCACCCGAAAAATATAAAGGGATAGACTATGTCCGAAAAAATGACTTCTGCGCAGGTGCGCGAATCTTTCATCAAGTTCTTTGAATCCAAGGACCACCTGTTTGTGCGTTCTTCGCCGGTGGTTCCGCATGACGACCCGACGCTCATGTTCACGAACGCGGGCATGAACCAGTTCAAGGCAATCTTCTTGGGCGACAATCCGAAGGGTTGGAAGCGCGCATGCAACAGCCAGAAGTGCCTCCGCGTGTCCGGTAAGCACAACGACCTCGACGTGGTGGGCCGCGACAACTACCACCACACCTTCTTCGAAATGCTCGGCAACTGGAGCTTCGGCGACTACTACAAGAAAGAAGCTATCGCTTGGGCATGGGAACTCCTCACTGAAGTTTGGAAGCTCCCGAAGGAACGCCTCTTTGCAACGGTCTATCAGGACGATGACGAAGCTTGGCAGATCTGGAAGGACGTCTCTGGTCTTCCGGATGACCGCATCATGCGCTTCGATGCTCACTCCAATTTCTGGGAAATGGGCGACACTGGTCCGTGCGGCCCCTGCTCCGAAATCCATTACGACCGCGGCGACCTCGCTACGC
>CAMZGI010000208.1 GCA_947306305.1 uncultured Fibrobacter sp. | reverse complement strand
TCGCCGTTCATTTTGCGCATCAGGGTGCGGCAGATGTACAGTCCCAAGCCGCTGCCGCTGTTACTACCCGTATTGGAGCCGCGCCAAAAGCTGTCGAAGATGTGCGGCAGCTCGTTTTTGCTGAGTGTGCAGCCGCTGTTGCGGATATGGATGAGCTGACAATCATCCTCCCTTGAAAACGCAATGCGTATTCTCTTGCCGTCGCCGTACTTGACGGCGTTTTCGATAATGTTTTGCAGCACTTCAATGCTTCTCTCCAAATCGCCGGAGAGAATATGGTCGGAAAAAGCGTCTACAGCGAAGTCGATTTTCAGCAGGCTGAGCTTATCGGTGTAAAACGCCTTGATTTTGTCGATTAGCGCCGACAGATAAAACTCGCCGTTGTTTACCTCTAAATTCAAAAAATCCTCGCTTGAAGTTTTTACAATGCCGTCTACATAGCCGCGGATATCCTCACATTTTTCCGTAATGCCCACGGCAACCTCTTTCTTCTTTTGTTCGTCCTTGTACAAGCCCTTTTCAAGTGCTTTTGCGTACAACTCGATTACACCGAGAGGCGTTTTGATATCGTGCGAGAGCGAGAGCACCATCGTTTTGTTCTGCTTTTGCAGGGCAAGCTCGGCGGATCTTTGACTTTCCAGCTTCTCACGCAGCAGATCAAGTCCCCATAGGAATTTGCCGAAATATTTACTTTTGCTGTCCTTTAGCGGCGCTGTCAGATTTCCCTTTGCAAGCTCCGTAGGATAAGCGCTGATTTTCTCAAACGGACGGATGATTCTGATGAACAGAAACAAAAGCAGCAGCAGGACAAATGCCGCAGTCACGCCAAAGCAGATGTTAAAGGACGTTATCGCCGAGGTATTGTCGGCTTGGTAGGAATAATCAAAGCGGTAGAGCTTTCCGCCGATCTCCTTGACAAGATAGTCGCTGTCGCCGCCTTGAAAGCCATTTTCCTGAATCTCCACGTTTTTGATATAACTGTAATCGTTGAGAGAGTATGGCTCTCTGTTTTCGATTCTTGCGGCGATCCTTTCCGCTTCAACACGATAAGGGCGACCAGCGTCGCCCTTATTCTCGTTATGTAAAATGATATTTGCGCCCGTAAAAATCACTGCAAGGACAGCGATGACCGCAACTGCCAACTTGATAAAGCTTTTCATCATTTACCTCTCGTAGCGGTAGCCCACGCCCCAGACCGTCACAATATGCTTCGGTTTTTTGGGATCGGCTTCGATTTTCTGACGCAGCCACTTGATGTGTACCGTCAGCGTTTGCGGCTCGGAAAAGCTGTCAAAGCCCCAGATCTGATTGAACAGATAGTCCTTGCTAAGCGTTTTGCCGCTGTTTTCCGCTAAAAGCAGCAGCAAATCAAATTCCTTTTGTGTCAGGTCAAGAGGTGTGTTTTCTTTGAACGCGATCCGCTTGCTCTTGTCGATTTTCAAAAAGCCGTCGGAGATCACATCGCTCTGATAGCGCCGCGTGAAGATTCCTTTGATTTTGGCAAGCAGAATGTCGATATCGTAAGGCTTTTCGATGTAATCGTCTGCGCCGAGGATCAAGCCGTTGAGCTTGTCGTCCTTCTCGGTTTTGGCGCTGACAATGATGATCGGCGTGTTGGCGGTCTCACGTATCTTTCGGCACACACCGAAACCGTCAAGCCCCGGCAGCATAATATCGAGAATGACAAGCCTTGCGCCGTCTTTGTCAAAGGCAGACAAGGCGCTTTCTCCGTCTGCGCAGTGCTTTGCGGAATAGCCCTCCGCTTCTAGAAAATCGCATAAAAGCGTTGCCATTTCAAGATTATCCTCAACTACAAGAATGTCAGTCATTATTGTTCCCTCTTCTCGTGTGATAACGTCAACCGACAAACAAATCTATCTCGCGTAAACGCGTTGCTATCTGTATAGCCGACTGATAGTCCGCGAATTGGCTGTCGGGACACCCGACCTACCATCCCTGCTCCATAAGCCAGTTGTTCAGGGCGCGTTCTCTTGTTCTTTCGTCTTTTCCGATTAAATTATACTCTCCCTGAATGTTTCCGTCAACTATATAAAGCACCCTTGAGCATTTTGCGGCTACCTTTGCGTCGTGGGTAACGAGCATAATGGTCGTGCCGTCCGCGTTTATCTTGCACAGCTCTTCCATTACCTCGTTGGAGCTTTGGCGGTTGAGCGCGCCTGTCGGCTCATCGGCAAAAATCATCTTTGGCTCGTTGATCATACTGCGACAGATACACGCCCTTTGCAGCTGACCGCCCGATACCTCGTTGATGTCGTTGTCGGCGATTTCAATGATGCCGAGACTGCGCATCAACTCCTTGCCGCGTTCAAGCTTTTCCTTTGCGGAAAGCGTGTTTGCCTTTGACTGTCGAGCAGGGAGAATGATATTGTCGAGCACGCTCAGATTTTTGAGCATATACATCTGCTGGAAGATAAAACCCATTTCGTCGAGCCGCAGCGCCGCAAGCTCGTTTGGCTTCAGCGCAGAAATATCCTTGCCTCCGAACAGAACCGTTCCTGCCGTCATGCTGTCCATTCCCGAAACGGTGTAGAGCAGCGTGGATTTGCCGGAGCCGGACGGTCCCATCACGGCGACCATCTCGCCCTCGTCAACCGAAAAGTTGACATTGCGCAGCACGTTGTTTTGTCTTTTGTTGGTGATATATGTTTTACAGAGATCTGTTACTTCTAAAATTTTTGCCATGATGATGCTCCTATTCTACAGAATTGATTTCGTTTGAATTGACCTTGCGAATCGAAAGCGCGGTCAAAAATACGCTGAACACTGTCGCGGCAAGGATAACCGCCGGATAGATAACGAAGGTTTTTAATACATCCATATCAAAGATAATATTCTTAGCGCCCATCATTTGGAAAATGCCGCCTGTCGTCAGCTTGCCTATAGGATCGGCGAGTGCGACCGAGAACAAAACGGCGGCAATCATTACAATTGCGATCCTCAATATCTGCCAAAGGATGATCGAACGGTTTTTGAAGCCGATCGCTTTCAGCATGGCGATCTCGCCGCGCTCCTTGGTGAGGAAGGATTTTTCCATCAGCACCGCGACTAAAATATCGATCAGAATGATGACAGGCAGCAGCAGCCCTGTTACTCCGTCCATCATACCGCCGACTCCGCCGACGCAGTAATCAACATAATCGCCCGCGTTCATCACCTTGTCGTCGGGGTACATCTCCTTTATCGCTTCTATTCTTTTCTCGATTTCTCCGGTGCTCGGATCGTCATTAAAACGAATCTGTAAATCGTTTAAACCGACAAGGTTTTGAAAGCTGTAGGTCTGACCCGGATACATACGTATGTTATTGCCCAAGGACATCATCGTTTGGTAAACAGCCGTGATCATACATTCTGTTTCGCCATCAGGCGTTTTGACTGTGACGGTATCGCCGATTTGTGCGCCCAATTTATCGGCGACAATGTAGGACATAGCTATCTCGTTTTTGTTCTGCGGCGCGGTTCCTTCCAGATACATATACTCGTCGGGGGTCATATTGATTCCCTCCACGCCGTTAGTTTTCAACTTTGTATCACCTTTGGTGACGATAACGGTTGTAATAACTTCCACAAAGCAATCCGCTTCCCAACCCTTTTCCGAAAGGTCGGATTCTATCTCAGATATTTTTTGGTTCAACTTTTCTCTGCCGTCCGCAACCATGTATTTTTCGATCGAGCCCGATTCCACAAGTGCCGCGTCACACTGAGCCATATTTATCCAGTTGAGCATCTTGCTGCTCGTCATCGTTGAGGAAATATTCAGACCGACCATCAGCATAGAGATTCCGACGAAGAAAGTGAACAGCATTATCAAGAACCGCTTGGGACTGCTGAGGATATCGTTGACCGCCATAAAGAATACGGGACGCACAGGCTTTTTGCCCAATTTGATAACGCCCTTTTTCTTGTACCGCTCGCCTGTTGTGCCGCTGCGAACAGCGTCAACAGGCGTGAATTTTTTCACTTTGCGCGTGCTGAGATAACAAAACAGCACGATAATACACACGACCGCCGCCGCGCAAATAATTCCCAGCAAAAGGCTGTTGCCGTTCTCCATCACGATGCTCTGCGATACCATTTTAAGCAGCATACTGCCGAACGGGAATGACAGTGTCAAACCGATGGTTGCGCCTAAAACGGAAATCGCCAGATATTTCACCAGATACAACGAGCGGATCTTTCCGTCGGGAATACCGATCGCCTTCATGATGCCGATTTGACGGTATTCCTCGCTGAGTGTAAAGCTGATGGTAAAGCGCAGGATCACGACCGCGATAATGATCAACGCAATGCTGACCACGAGAAGGATACCGGCGATGACCATTTCCAATATATAAGTAAACTGCAGCGTGGATCGGTCTAAACTGAACGCTATCGCGTCACAATTGTTCAATGCTTTTTCAAGCGCGGGAATGTCGTTGGTATCAATGAAGCTGAGATAAAACAGATACGGCTCGAGAGGTTCGGCTTTTTCAAACGCCTTGTACTCGTTTTCGGAAATCAAAAACCTTGCATTTCCCATCATTCTTGATCCGAGCACCGCGTCCTTGAGCGTGTCCTTGACCGTAAAGGTGCGCGTGACATCCGCTACGGTAAGCTCGACCTTGTCGCCGACCTTGGCATTGCTGTTGTCAAGAAGAGACTGACGGACATACACCTCGCCGTCGGCAACCTCGGTGATCTCATTATCGCTGCCGTCAAAGTACCTTTGTATTTGATGAGACAGACAGCACACCAGACTGGTGTTAGCGTTCTGGCTGTCCTTTTCCTTTGCGCGTCCGACGAACTCGTGATTCGAGAGGAAAATACATTCCTCCTGCTTAAAGTCCGTCACGCCCTCGGCGTTCTTGACCGCGTCGGCAGCCTTTACGGTTCCTCCGCTTCGCTCAAAAAC
>CAMZGI010000207.1 GCA_947306305.1 uncultured Fibrobacter sp. | reverse complement strand
TAAAAGATTTAGAATCGCAATACGCATTGCTTAAAGCGGATGGATATTACCGCAATGCGATTACTGGCGAAAAAACACGCGAAAAAGCAACTTTATACGCACTCACTGACTTGAACGAACGTTCTGAAGCCAATATCAACATTTTAACGCACTTGTCGCACAAACGCGCCATATACCTTGCAAAAGAAGAAAACATGTCGGTTGTCGAAGCGAAAAAGCAAGCCGAAACAGAAGTCTTAAAATCATTTGGAATCAACGAAGAATTTGACGATGCCGAAAATTTGAACATCATCGGAAAAGACAATCAAAGCATAGCGCTGCTCGTCATTTCGATATTGATGCAAAGCGACATTGCAGAAACGGAACTTAAAGAACGTTTAACTAATTATGCCACAGATATCGAAGAAGACGGGACATGGGACGACAGAGCAACAATTGCAAAAATTGCAGACTGGGCTTACAAAGTTTATTATTATTCCGCATTTGGCACCATCAAGGACTATGTCAAAACATGGAATAGCTCTGCCGTATTTGCGATATTCGAAAAGTACGCGAACGCTTTTTGGCACCACCATTACGGACTTGGAATCTGTTATGACGACCGCATAAACGAAGTCCTTAAAAACGAGTTGTTCACTAGCGATTTCCAAGATAAATACTTTATTTGCAGACCCGGCGGCAAATGGAAAGAAGCTTCTACGAGCGAGTTTCTAAAGTATTTTAAGATTGACGAAAACGCAACAGACGGCATGGAGCGTTCTGTTCAAACATCAACAAACAAAATGGAATGCCAAGTCTATGAAGATGGAGAATGGCGAAAAGGAAACAACAGCGACTGCAACCTTGGATTTGGCGGATGCACAAAAAAGCGCGAAGGGATGACCGCAACAAAAACAACTTATAACGCGATTGATCAATGGACATGCAAAAATCAAGAATGGACTTCTACATCGAAAAAAATAATGTACAACGATTCGGTCTTCATTGAGCCAATTAAATTCGACCTTGACACCATCGGATGGAAAGACACGACAGACGGGGCCATCCGTAAAGGCAATTTCAGCGACGTCATTTACATTTTTGATAAAGATGCATGGCGTTTAGCCAATCTCCCAGAAGCATCCCTCGGCAAATGTTCCAAAGACGACCTGGATTCCGCAGGGTACGCAGAATTTCGTGACGGACAAACACAACTCAATCCATTATCTTTTGCATGCAATTACAACATGCAGCTCAAACACACTTACGACAATTGCCCAGGCAGCACTTTCCAATCCGGCTATTACAAATGCAGCCTTACAGTTATCGATGATTCTAGAGAAAAAATATACGGATGGTCTTATGTTAGCAGCAGATGCGTTTTTGACAAATACGACTTAATAGACGAAAAACTCATTCAATGGAAAGATGGCAAAGAAGGCGAAATCCGCTGGGGTAATTTATGGGATTACGAATGTAAACAAAATTGCTATAAATTCCATGACGGGGAATGGAATAGCGTAAGCATTACCCAATGCTTAGGTTTGGGAGAATGCAACCAAAAGTTAATCGGTTCCGTCCAAGAAGGCCCGACTATATCAACATCCCGAACGTGTTACCGTGACGATGCAGACTTTCACGTTTGCGAAAAAAATTTGGTAAAAGTAGATTCCCTGCAAAAAAAGAACTACGTCTGCCGAGGAGATTATGATACTTATGACAACGATTCATACGAAGCATCTATTCTAGGAAGCGGCAGGAGCCGTTATTATTGGGACATTGCAAACGATATTGATATGGAAATGTCTCAAGAAAGATGTACGCAAGATGGAGCACTTGTGCATGGGAAAAAAGATTCTAAAAAGATATACGTTTGCGATGACGAAGGATTCAGAGAGGCCACAGATAAAGAAAAACAAATCGGATTAGGTTGTACATATTTCACAAGCGGCAAAAAAGTTTTTTTAGAAGATTCAACATCGTATTACTATTGCCAATCGGAAACTAAATATATTCGCGATTTATATTATTACACCTATACTTGGGAAATCGATGTTAGCGATTAAATCAAGGGGGCATTGTGAATAGACACCTAATAAAAAAACATATTTGTTCAATTTTGTTTGGAATCGCTCTAATTGCCTGTAGCGACGATTCTAGCGACACAAGCACTTCGGCCGAAAGCTTTGAGGGAATCGAGAATAAAACCATTTCGGGCGTGGTGCAATTAGGTCCCTTTGAAAAAGGGACGACTGTTGGCATTTATGAACTCGACGAAGACTTTTTACAAACAGGCCGCAATTACCAAACCGAAATCGAAACCGACTGGGGCGAATATTCCATAAAGGTCAAAAAATTAAAGACCCCATATGCATTGCTAAAAGCCGACGGCTACTACAGCAGCTACATTACAGGTAAAAAGGCGAAAGACAGAATTGCCTTGTACGCTTTTACCGACTTGAGCGAACACAGCAACACAAACATCAACGTCATTACGCACTTGACCTATAAGCGAATGATGTATTTAGTTTTTAAACAAAACATGTCCTTCGCTGAAGCAGAAAAACAAGCGGCATCAGAAATCTCGAAAATATTTAAAATCGAGAATGATTTTAGCTCTGTCGGTAATTTAGACTTTTTTGGAGAAGATGAACAAAGCACTACATTATTCGCACTTTCTATAGTGATGCAAGGCGAGCTCCCCCCCACAGACATTGAAAAACGCCTTGATGCCATCGCACAAGACATCGAACAAGATGGCACTCTAGACAGCACGGCCTTAACAGCATCAATCGCAGATTGGGCGTACTTGCAATACATACTATCTAAAAACGATGCCATCCGAAACAACATCGAAAAGCTCCATCCCAAAGCAAGCATTCCCGCATTTGAAAAAGGCATGAACAATTTCTGGTGGCAAAATTACGGACTAGGAAACTGCACAGACAAACGTAAAAACGAAGTACTGAAAAATGCAAATTCCGAAAGCGAGTACAGCGAAAAGCTCTTTATTTGCAGACCTAGCATTTGGAGACCCGCCTCCGAAGAAGAAATACGAAAGTACTACTGGCCAGACGACATGAAAAATATCAAAGGCAATGAAGGCGATATTTATTTAAGCGGAACCTACGCCACAGCCTGCTACGTCTATGAAGGCAAATGGCGCAAAGGATATTTGGAAGATTGCACGCTCGGCTTGCAAGGTTGCACAAAAGAACGTCAATTTGAAATCGGAAAAGGCACGGACGACTGGTATATTTGCGACGACCAAAAATGGGTCGGCTGGCACAGCGAAGAAATCGACGGCTACGACGATAAATGGAATATTTCCATCACGAATAAAAAAGACACCGCAGGTTGGAAAAGCGCAAAGCAGGGCACCATCCGCAAAGGAAACAAGTCCGACATCGTCTATATTTTCGATAACAACGCTTGGCGACTTGCAACCATTCCCGAAGCGACACTTGGCGGCTGCACCGCCGAAATTCAAGACTCCATCGGCTATGCCAAAATGCTTAACGGGCAATACTTTGTCGATTCTATCGCAACTGCATGTACAAAACGTCAAAAAGAAAATTTCTGGCACAGCTGTTTAGAAAATGTTCCCTCAGAAGGCTATTACTCTTGCGATCGAGAAGAATGCTCGACACCGTTCTACCAAAATGGATATTACCACTGCGACAACGGAAAGTGGCATTGGGTCGATGAATGTTTTGTCGAAATGAAAAAATTAAGCACCAAAAAAGCCAAAGATGGCGACAGCCAATGGGGCAAAAAATGCCCTTCGAAATGCTACGTATTCGAAAGCGATACCAGCGATTCCACTCTCGGAAGCTGGAGATTTGGAGACTTGACCGAATGTATTTTAGGTTTGGGCGGCTGTACTCAAAAACGTAAAAACGAAACAGGTTTTGGCCCCTATATCGAAATTTCTACAGGCTGTAGTGGATATTGCTGGAAATACATAAAGCCCTTGGATAAAGACGCACCACAAAATACACCATATTACTGTAGATATGAAAACGATTACCATCACCCCCATGAATGGCGTTAACCGAAAAAAGTGAACCATGAAAAGAATTGCCGTTCCATTTTTTCTTTCGTTTTTACTCGCCTCCTGCGGAGACGATTCCAGTAGTTCTGCAAAAAATTCTGAGACAAGCGAAGGCAAGGTCATTTCGGGCGTGGCACAGTTAGGGCCTTTTGAAAAAGGCTCTACACTCTCTATCTATGAACTTGACGAAAATCTTAAACAGACCGGTTTTAACATCGAATCGACTGTATTAAACGACCAAGGCGAATATTCAATAAATCTAAAAGATTTAGAATCGCCGTACATATTGCTTAAAGTGGACGGTTTTTACCACAGCACAATTACCGGCGAAATAGCGGGCGAAAAAACAACTTTATACGCACTTGCCGACTTGAACGAACGTTCACAAGTTAATATTAATATTTTGACGCACTTGTCGCACAAACGAGCAATGTATCTTGCTACAGAAAAAAACATGCCATTCGCCGAAGCGAAAAAGCAGGCCGAAGCAGAAGTCTTAAAGTCGTTTGGCATCGAAGAAGAATTTGACGAAGCCGGAACATTGAACATCATCGGCAAAGACAACCAAAGCATAGCGCTGCTTGCCATATCGATAATGATGCAAAGCGATATTGCAGAAACGGAACTTAAAGAACGTTTGATCAATTTTGCCACAGACATCGAAGAAGACGGAACATGGGACGACAAAACAACGATTGCAAAAATAGCGGACTGGGCTTACAAAGTTTATTACTATTCCGCATTCGGCACCATCAAAGACAATGTCAAAACATGGAATAGTTCAGCCGTATTTGCAGTATTCGAAAAATACGTGAACGCTTTTTGGCACCACTACTACGGTCTTGGAGTCTGCACAGACGACCGCATAAACGAGGTCCGCAAAAACGAGTTGTTCGCCAGCGATT
>CAMZGI010000206.1 GCA_947306305.1 uncultured Fibrobacter sp. | reverse complement strand
GAGTCGCGGCCAAATTCATTTGGACATGACCGAAGCGAGCATTTGGGACTTGAGCAAAGCGAAAGGCCAAAGACGAGAGATGAGAGATAACAAGCGTTTAAGGCATCAAAAGTGGTCTTTGGCAGTATTCGTAAGTCTGTAACGCCAGGCTCTAAGCGTCAAAAGAGAACAGCACAACAATCGTTCACTAAATGCAAACCATTAGCTATTCTTTTCCTTCTAAACAATCATGATTTGTTTTTGCAGAGGATATTATTTTTTCACATATATTAGAATCTACAAGATCTGGTCGGCATACAAAATCAACAACATAGGGATAATACCATTTATTTATACGTCGTTTGGCTTGCAGTACAACATTCTGTATTTTTATAATTTCCCCATGCAGTTCTGAAATCGTGTCTCTCTTCACATCAATAATAAAGTCATTTGTTAGCGAATCTACATCAATCTGTTTTCCAAGTCCTGATAATGACCGCAAACCAATATCAAAATGCATAAACTCGATGTCTTTAGAATTTTTTACAACATAATACTGATCACCCATTTCCCAATGAGTAAAGAATTCCGCATGAAAAGATTCCGGCAATTCTATAGTCATGCAATCGGCCACAAAAAGATTATTTTCTGTATGGTGTCTTTTCTTTAATTTCTTTACAATGTTTTTTATAGGAACACGACTATCCGGAGTATCTAATTCCAACTCAAATAAATCGATTTCCTTAACATTATCATCCGTTTTTGAGCACGACACAAAACAGATTAAACAAAATATGACAATTAACCTATTCTTCATCAATCTACTGCGGATAATAAACAGTCTGCACATCGGGGCCGATGACAGCGGATTCTTTAGCGACAAGGCCAATGACGAGAGATTACATGCTTATTTGGCTTTCGCGGTATTCGCCGCCAAAGGCGTGTCCGCTCAACGAGAGGATTGGCGGGAACTGGATGCGCTTTGCTAGTGCAAGCCCCTTGAACCTGCGGTACCATTGGCGCATGTCTTCGAGAGCAGCTTCCATCGTCGGCAAATGTTGCTTGAAGTAGGCAGCATCCACGCCGAGCGTTTCGCAAAGCGTTCCTTCTTGCAAAAGCTTTTCGGTAAAGCCAAGGCTCACTCCCTTCTCGACCCACATCGCAAAGAGTTTGTCGTGATACGGATAAAGTATCGGGTCGCCCTTGCCTTCGTCAACATTCATAGCTTCGCTCAGCTCCGCGCTCGCAGGGATTTCAATCGATGCTCTCGGGATGATCTCTTTGTCGCGGTTGATATAACGGGCCAGTTCATAAACCTGCGTTTTCCACAAGTCGCCCAAGGCGCACATCACGCCGCAAGTATCGCCGTACAACGTGCAATAGCCCACCATCGCTTCGCTCTTGTTGCCGTTGCAAGTCACGCCAGCGCCAACAACCGACGCGACCGTCGAAAGGATGGACGCAGAACGCGTCCTTGCCTGCAAGTTTTCATGATTGATTCCAGCAACCTTCATCACTGTATCATTACGCACAAAAGAGCAACGTTCGAGCGTATGGCACACCGACTCGATAATATCCGAAATCGGAGCGACCATGTAAGGCGTTCCCAAATTTTCAGCCAAGTCACGAGCAGCATTCTTTGTCGTGTCCGAATTGAATCGCGTCGGCATGTTCACGAGATACACATTCTGCGGTCCGATAGCCTCGGCATAAAGAACAGCAGAAACAGCACTGTCTATACCGCCGCTAGCCCCGATCACCATACGTGAAATATGGAACATCTTGAGGTTTTCACGGATCATATAAACTAACGCATCGTGAATTTCAGCAATCTTGCTTGGATAAGGCTTCGCCGATTCCGCATCTACTTGAACGTGCCCGTCATCCAAAAATTCCACCACCGCTTCAGCTTCGCTAAACAGCGGCATTTCGTAAATCATGCGGCCATCACAGTCAAAAACGCGGCTGCCGCCCGCAAGCGCATAAATGTTCTTCCCTGTATTGTCCGTCCCTACGCCATTCACGCAAACAATTGGCTTAACGCTATCCTTGGCGAGGTATGAAAATTCCTTGTTTTCTTCTTCGCGACGACCGACCACATAAAAGTCGCTACCATGCGTCACGTGAGCCACACCCAAAAGCGGAGTTTCGTCAAGGGCATCCCCGCTCAAGAAGAAAGGCATATTGCCGGCATACTTGCGAATTTCGGCCCAATCGACAGGGAGAGACTTGTTGCTCTCGCCCGTCAACGCATGCCGCGGAAACACGACGCAATCTACTTCAAGCGCCTTTGCACGGTCTAATGCAGACTTCATCGTTTCCATATTCGCCGTTACATTGCCCGGCAAAATTTTCATCTGAACCACATAAAGTTTCATTTTAAAAATCCTCTCATGCAAATAATAAAAAAATGCACCGCCGTTGAGCGGTACACTTTTAAAAGATTGTAGTTGCTAGACCAGCAACTGTGCCGGAGGCACCTTATTCGACTTCAGGGAGCACCCAAGTATAAGGAATCGTCGGCGTATCCGGATCGGTGTGTTTGAACTTGAATCCGTCAGCGGTAAGATCCTTAACTTCGCCCTTGATGCAAGCCGTGCACTTCTTAGGATCCAAGCAGCCCTGGTTACGCATCATGAGGAAGTCCCCATAAAGTTCCCAAGAACCGCCCTTGTGCTCGACATTCTTGTTGCCTTCGTATGCCTTGAGCGTATATTCTCCATTGGACTTGATGTAGAAATCCCAAGAGACTCCACCTTCGGTGCCCTGCCAGTTCTGGACAAGCTTAGACTTATCGACAGAAGCAGCTTCTCTTTCCTTAACGGTGCAAGACAAAGCCTTATTGTCAGAACCAGTCATCGAATCATCCGTTCCGACCAAATAAGTGTACATCGAGTAAACGCCGCCATTGTAATATTCAGGGAGCATCAACATGGTGCCACGCTGGATATCGAAGTTACCGCCAATCCAAGACACGGTCTTTTCCTTGACGACATCTTCAACGATATACTTTCCATCCAAGAACGTAAAGACCTTGGTCGTATCGCCATTCTTGCAGCTATAGACTTTATTCGCAACGTTTTCTGCCTTGGAGACTTTTCCAGACGGAAGCGTGACGGTTGCCTTTTCTGCTATTTTATATGTTTTGGAATCATTGACCGCATACTTGAGCTTGCCATCGTCATCGACGATGAACGAAAGCTTGATGCCATCATCCTTTTCAAATTCCTTCTTAATTTTCAAGGCTTCTTCGCTAGAAACAGCCTGCAAGCCGCCTTTTTTACTAGAGAACACGACCGTGCCATTTTCAAAATCGGTATAGGTGACCGCCCACAGTTCATCAGGAATGCGGAGCGCCATAACGCCTTTTTTGCTACCCGTCGAAAGGAACACCTCTACGCCAGCCACATCGCTGAGCAACAGGTTCTTTTCCATGTCGTCAAGCGTTGCCGCATGGGCGCCCTTCGGGACTTCAACAGAAGACGAAGACGATTTTTCAGAAGAGGATTCCGAAGAAGATGATGATTTAGGTTCAGCCGCAGTGGAAGAAGACGACTTGCCTTCCTTGCTTGCAGAGGATTTTTCCGATTCTTTTGCAGAAGACGAAGACTTTTCTTCTTTCTTAGAAGAAGACGATACTTCTTCTTCCTCTTCCGTAGAAGAGGAGGACTTTTTATTAGCCTTGGAAGACGAAGATTCTTCATCAGAAGGTTCTTCTTCATCGTCTTCAGAAGAGGAAGATTCTTCTTCCTCAGGATCTTCAAGTTCAAACTTGGTTCCGGAATCTTCGCCGCATCCAGCAAAGAGGAAAGCAGAGGAAACAAAGAGAGCGAGTAATTTTTTCTTATTCATAAAAAGGAATATAAATTATTTATTCCAAATTGGAACAAAAATCGTTAAAATTTTTTTATATAATCCAAACTTTACTCAAATGGGCAGCCGGGATGGTACTCCAAGTCGGTTTCGGCCTCTTCGATAGAGGGCGCAGCATCGTACAAAAACCCCGCCAAAGCCTGTTCGGCAGACACTCGCTCCCCTCCAATCCAGCTTTTGAGCACCGCAAGTCGCTTAGAAATCCACCACGGAAGCGGAACCATCAAATGACGCATCCCCGCAACCGAGAGCACATGCTCCGCCATTTCAGCCATGGACATAACTGTAGAACCCGCAAGGGCGTATGTTTTGCCCACGGCTTTTTCTTCGAGACCAGCAACGGCAATTCCCTTGACCAAATCGACACTACGGACCGGGCGTTTAAGGGACTTGCCGCCTCCCGGCATAAAATAGACGGGGAACTTTTTCACGTAATCGCGGAACATGTTGAACTCGACACCGCCCCCATCGCCAATCACAAGCGTCGGACGCACAATCGTCCATTCGAGCCCAGAGGCTCGCACCAGCGACTCTCCCCTCTTTTTGCTTTCGCCATAAGGCGTTAAAATCGGATACGTGACAGAAATGCTCGAAACGTAAAGGATTCGGCGGACATTTGCAAGCTTGCAAGCGGATAAAACGTTACGCGTTCCCTCGGTATTCACGCGTTCGAACATGCCGGGCTTTGTAGAAAGGAGAATTGCCGCCAAATGATAGACGACATCCACGCCCAAGAACGCATCCCGCATAGAATTCAAGTCGGTGACATCGCCATAGTAAACGTCCACCTCCTTGGGTAATGTTTTTGCCAAAGAATCGCCCGGAAGGGTCAAGACGCGGACACACACTCCCCGTGCTAAAAGCTCCCGGCACAACGCCTTCCCTACGACGCCGGCGCCACCCGTCAATAAAGCAATCATGCTAGGCTTCCAGCATATAACGGATATCCTGAACACGCCTTGCGAGCGACGCGTCCTTCTCCATCTGCTTTTTAAGGGAATTTATGGCGGCGATTACAGTGGCATAGTCCCTACAGAACATAGCCCCAATATTCTGGAGCGAATCCGTCGTGAGTTCGCGGCAAAGGA
>CAMZGI010000205.1 GCA_947306305.1 uncultured Fibrobacter sp. | reverse complement strand
TGTGCTTGGTCGCCATAATTCTAAAGTCCGTAATACGCCGCAGGCGTATGTGAAAACGACAAAACCGATGGCTTTGGCGAAAGAAGGTTCGTCTTTGACTGATCCGAATACTGTTTCTATAAAAAAGACTAAAGGAACTTTCGAATATTGGGCGAATGAAAAAGGCACCATGGTAAAAAAGTATTCCTTGAATGACACGGAATACACTGAAGCTCAATATATGAATCTTATCCAAAATATTGAAGATAATGATGGCCCAAGAAACGCGTTTAAGAAATATTATATTAAATCGTATGAAAGGGCTCTAGAAAAGAATAATAAAAATTTTTTTAATGATGTTTCGATAAAAAAATCGACGCATAAATGTTCAGGGAACGAATTGTGTGTTGAAGAACATGTGAATACAGGTTGTTCTGCTGTTCATACTTGTGGTAAAAACGATCAAATATATGAAGACTTAACATATGAGAATTATGCCACAGTAGTGAATAATTCAAATTTGTATAAATATCTTCTTTCTGGGGGGAAAAAGGGATATAATATAGGTATATCTTTTACAGAGGTGAATCTTTTTTATGGCTTTGGTATTGATTATACACCGTTGGCTATTTGTGGAAATGCTACTCCAAAAAACATTAATCATGGAGCAAAAGTTGCTAGGACTATAAAAACGATTGTGCCTAGAGCTACGCTTTATGGATTAACGGTTTCTTGTACTACTGCTGTTACTCCTGTAGCTGTTCCTATTGATGGTTATGATAAAGTGCCTAAGATTTATATAGGAAACCATTCTTATGGTCGAGGCCTAGATCATTATGATATTTCGGAGAGTCGTTTTATAGATGATTTTGTTTATAATACCCGGACGATAGAAATTGCAAGTGCTGGAAATGAAGGTGTGAAAAGATTTGGACACCTTTCTGAAGTTGCAAGAGGAGTTAATGTTATATCTGTAGGTGCTGTTCATAATCACAATAATTTGACCTATCATCAAACCTCTAGTTGGGTAAATCCTCATTATCCTGATTATGCTAATGAGGGAATTGAATATACTAAGCCTGAAATTGCAAATTATTCTGATTTGTTATTCCCCAAAGCAGATGTTTTTAATGTGACAATGGCAACAACGAAAGATGGCAAGACCACTACAACGACAGAAAAATTGACTCCTTTTTTCAGGCAGACTAGTTCCGCTACTCCTTATACTACAGCTTCTGTTGCACTTTTGTTGGATAAATACCCATTTTATAGATGGCATCCCGAAGTTGTCAAAGCACTTTTGCTTACATCAAGTATCAGGAGTATAACTGGTGCTGAAAATCATGATAAAGACAATAAAAACTTTAAGGTTGCCATGGGGGTTCCTGATGGTCGTGCTTTAGCCCAATACAACCGATCTCGTTTTTGGAATGGAAATAACAAGGAGCATTTTAAAAATGAAAAAATTGAGTTTGACGAAACTGGTATTACTGCAGGAACCCGATACCGTATTGCAATTGCATGGTTGTCTAGTGGTAGTGATGTTGTAAAGTATGAAAAGCTTCCGCAGAATATAAATCTTGTGGTAAAACAGGAGGGAGTGACGCTTGCGAAATCGGAATCGCCGAACAATCCTTTTGAATTAGTTGATTTTGTTGCGAAGTCTTCGAAGCCATTGAAAATAACCATTGAAAGAAAAGACAATTTAGGCGGTCGTGTGCTTTTGGGATATAATCTCCTAGAAGTTCATTAAATCGTAAAACTCGTTTTCTATATTTGTCCTTGTTAATTCAACAAGGACATTTTTTATGCGTGATCAATTCGAAAGCCCGCTTATCAAGCGTTATGCCTCCAAGGAAATGAGTTACATCTTTAGCCCGCAGTACAAGTTCCAGACTTGGCGCAAACTGTGGATTTTCCTTGCCGAATCTGAAATGGAGCTTGGTCTCCCGATTACGCAGGAACAGGTGGATGAACTCAAGGCTCACGCCACCGATATCAATTTTGAAGTCGCCGAAGAAGAAGAAAAGCGCCGCCGTCACGATGTGATGAGCCACGTTTACGCTTACGGCGTGCAGTGCCCGAAGGCGAAGGGCATTATCCACCTCGGAGCAACGTCTGCATTCGTGGGCGACAATACCGACCTTATCCAGATGCAGCAGGCGATGATTCTCGTGCGCAAACGTCTTTGCCGCGTGATGAACAAGCTTTCCAAGTTTGCTATGGAATACAAGGACATGGCTCAGCTTGGTGCAACGCACTTCCAGGCTGCTCAGCTTACGACCGTTGGCAAGCGTGCTTGCCTTTGGTTGCAGGACATGCTCATCGACCTCGAAGAATTGAACTTCCTCATTGAAGTGCTTCCGTTCCGCGGCGTGAAGGGCACGACCGGTACGCAGGCCAGCTTCATGGACCTGTTCAACGGCGACGAAGAAAAGATCATGGAACTCGACCGCCGCGTGACTGCGAAGGCCGGTTTCAAGCGCGTACTCACCATTACGGGTCAGACCTACACCCGCAAGTGGGACAACCGCGTGAACCAGGTGCTCAGCTCCATCGCTCAGAGTTTGCACAAATTTGCAACTGACATGCGTCTGATGCAGGGCGTGAAGGAAGTCGAAGAACCGTTCGAAAAGACTCAGATTGGTTCTTCTGCTATGGCGTACAAGCGTAACCCGATGCGCAGCGAACGCATTTGCTCCCTTGCTCGCTTTGTGATGGCTCAGGTCAACAGCACCGCCTTTACGCAGGCAACGCAGTGGTTTGAACGCACGCTCGACGACAGTGCGAACAAGCGTCTTGCAATTCCTGAAGCATTCCTCGCTATGGATGCTATGCTCATTATCGCTGAAAACGTGACGACGGGCCTTGTCGTTTATCCGAAGGTCATCGAAAAGCGCATCATGGCTGAACTTCCGTTCATGGCTACCGAAAACATCATCATGGAAGGCGTGAAGAATGGCGGCGACCGTCAGGAACTCCACGAAGAAATCCGCGTGATGTCTATGGAAGCGGGCAAGGTCGTGAAGGAACAGGGCAAGGACAACGACTTGCTCGAACGCGTGCTGAAGAACGAAAAGTTCCAGAAGCTCGGCATCACCGAAGAAAAGCTCAAGGAAATCCTCGACCTCCGCAAGTTCGTGGGCCGCGCTCCGGGACAGGTGAATAAGTTCGTGAACGAAGAAGTGCTGCCGGCTATCAATGCCGTCCCGAATTGGGATAATCTTGACGCTGGCGAATTGAAGGTTTAATTTGCCTTATTGCCGTCACGATACGGCATCACCGCGACTCTCGACGTACTATTGTACGCCTTCGGTCGCGGATTCTTTGTCTCGCTAGGCACTAAGTCAAATTACTGCTTTAAAGCGTTTTTGAATATTTACTGAAAAAAATGGCGGTTCATTAACCGCCATTTTTTTTGTGCTTAATAACACTTTGTTCTATCGTTCGAGTTTGAAATAAACTCCAGCGAGGGGAGGGAGCTTGATGCTCAAACTGCAATCGCGGTTTTGCCACGGGATGTCTTCGGTATGGACTTCGCCCAAGTTGCCGACGTTCGAGCCTCCGAACATTGCTGCATCGGAATTGAAAATTTCTTTCCAAGCTCCGCGGGCGGGGGCTCCTAAACGGTAGTTCTCGCGTACAACCGGCGTAAAGTTGAATACGCACAAAATCATGTTTCCATGGTCGTCTTTACGGACAAAGCTTACGATGGAATTGTCGGCATCATCGCACCAGATCCAGTCGAATCCAGTGTAGTAATGGTCGATTTCCCACAGCGGCGAATTGTCTTTGTAGATGTGGTTCAGTACCTTCATCATTTGCAACAACTTTCCGTGGCTATCCCAGCTGACCAGGTGCCAATCAAGCGACTGTTTTTCGTTCCATTCGCGGAATTGGCCGAATTCGTTGCCCATGAAGTTTAGCTTTTTGCCCGGGTGCGCATATTGGAATGCGTAGGTGAGGCGGAGGTTTGCAAATTTCTGCCAGTTGTCGCCCGGCATTTTACCAAGCATGGAGCCTTTACCATGAACCACTTCGTCGTGGCTGAAAACTTGTATGAAGTTTTCGCTGTACGCATAGACCATGCTGAACGTGAGCTGGTTGTGGTGGTACTTGCGGTGAATTGGTTCGTGCTGGATGTAGCTTAAGAAGTCATTCATCCAGCCCATGTTCCATTTGTAATGGAATCCTAAGCCGCCTTGCTCTGGCGGACGCGTGATAGACGGGAAGCTTGTGGATTCTTCGGCAATCAAAATGGCATGCGGCGTGAGGCGGCCCATGATGCTGTTCAAGTGCTTCAAGAATTCGAGCGTGTCGTAGTTGATGTTGCCGCCGTCTTTGTTTGGAACCCACTGTCCGGGACCTTTACCGTAATCGAGGTAGAGCATAGATGCCACGGCATCGACGCGGAGACCATCGCAGTGGAATTCTTTGAGCCAGTACATCGCGTTTGCGATGAGGAAGTTCTTGACTTCGTTGCGACCCAAGTTGAAAATGTAGGTGCCCCAGTGCGGGTGTTCGCCTTGGCGCGGGTCGGCATGCTCGTAGCAAGCGGTGCCGTCGAAACGTCCAAGCGCGTGAGCATCCTTGGGGAAGTGTGCCGGAACCCAGTCGAGGATCACTCCGATTTCGTTCTGGTGGCAGAGATCGACAAAGTGGCGGAATTGGTCGGGGGTGCCGTAGCGGCTTGTGGGGGAGTAGTAACCCGTGACTTGGTAGCCCCAGGATTCATCGAGCGGGTGTTCTGCTATCGGCAAAAATTCCACATGCGTGTAGCCCATTTCTTTGAGGTAGGGAATGAGGCGTTCTGCAAGTTCGTCCCAGTTGAGGAATCTGTCGGGATTTGCCGGGTCGCGACGCCAAGAGCCTGCGTGGACTTCGTAGATGTTCATCGGAGAGCCGAAGACTTTGGTTGCCCAGTGCGTTTGCATGTAAAGTTCGTCGCCCCATTCGTAACCGTCGAGGTGCGTCGTGATGGAGGCTGTTGCTGGGC
>CAMZGI010000204.1 GCA_947306305.1 uncultured Fibrobacter sp. | reverse complement strand
CTTCTATCACGCGACCATCTACAGGAATCATGCTACCAGAGCGGATGCGAACAAGGTCATCGACCTGGACATCCTTCATATCGACCAAAGTATCCACGCCGTCTTTTACGACCCAGACCTTGTCCACCTTTACAGCAAGGCTACCCGTCAATGCCGTGCGCGTACGCGCCTTGGTGTAATCTTCCAGCAAGCCCGACACACCCAAAAGGAACATGACCGTGCCTGCGGACTCATAATTTTTCTGGAGCAAGCTCGCTCCAATTGCAGCCCCATCCAAAACATCAACGGTCAGCTTTCCGCTCATGAGCGTTGAAATCCCGCGAGCCACATAACGCAACCCGCGAACAACCGTAATCGCCGTGCGAATCGGGAGCGGAACAAACCAGCGCATCAAATAACGCCTTGCAATCATTCTCGTGAGGCTTGCTTTAAAGCCATCGTCTAATGCTTGCAACTGGTATTCCGTTTCACCGTCGCATTCGGGCAACTCTTTGGGATGGAGCGCACTTACAAAATCAAGAATCTGCTTACGACTCGCCTCGAAATCGCCCGCCTGAGCGGAGTATTCAAAAAGGAGCCCGCCATTGACGCTACGCACCACAACACTTTTCACGCAAGGCTCACTCAAGCAAGCCTTGTGAATGCGCGCTTCATAATCACGATCAAAAGCGTACGCCCCAGCACGCAAGCGAAGGCGACCCGGCTTATCGTAAACGATTCGGTATTTCATTTTTAGTGGTTGGTGTTTAGTGATTAGTGGTTAGGGCGATTGTTCTATTTACATTTCCTGTCTACTGCCTACTAACCACTGTTTACTTGTCGAGACCTGCTTCTGCCTTGGCATCGTTGCAGATATCGCTTGCTTCGTCCTTCATGTCCTGGAAGGCGGCCTTGGCATCAGCGGTAAACTTCATGCCATGAGCAAGTCCCGTCACAGCGAGTTCTCGAGTCTTTTTAGCCTTGAGGACCTTTTTTGCGACAGCAGATCCGACAGCACCGGCAACAACAAGCCAGAATTTTTCATTCTTGAACATTGACATATCTTTCTCCATAAAAAAGAAAAAATTATTGCGGCAACTTCGCCAGCAATTCAAAAAATAAAAATTTCCCTCCAGCTTACAAATTACAAATAAATTAACTATTCAAAAGTGCACAACCCTTTATTTTCCTAGGAGAACTCCGCACCGCAGTTCAATTTTAATAGACAGACGCTAACATTGTTAGCCTTTCTAACTTTGTTAGCGTGTCTAATATTTTTCATCTTGCCTAATTTTATTAGAGCAAGGAAACGTCAATTACGATAAAGCGAGCACCTTTCCCAATTCGCGGCACTTCGCTTTGCCATCATCATCGGGAGCATTTTCAATCGCAAGCGGATCGTCAACAAGCACAAGCCCCGCATTTGCAGCATCTTCTTTCCACGGATTCATCCATTCGCCACCGCCCCAGCCATACGAGCCAAACAGTACCACTTTCTTGCCCGAAATAAGCGGTTTCAACTGTTCATACATTGGCAAAAATTCGCTATCTTCAAGCTCTTCAGCACCCATCGCAGGGCAGCCCAAAGCAAACTTGTCATATTCCTTGGCGGTATCAACCTTGAACGCCGACGTATTGAAAATACTCACATCCGCACCCGCTTCGCGAGCGCCAGCGGCAACTTCATTCGCCATAAGCTCAGTGTTACCCGTTCCAGTCCAAAAGACAACTGCAATTTTATTCATTTTTTGTTCCTTTTTGATTTTCGTTTTACAAATTTTTTCCGCTTTACATTATCAGCTCGCCACTGTCAACTGCTCCAAAGAATCGCCCTGTTCAAAACGCTCATTCAAAATCTTGTGGCACTTTTTATAAACCTCGAATATGTGCATAGAATTCGGCACATCGTTATACACCTTCCAGCAACCAATCAACTTGCAATTCTTGCCGCCATAAGCAATAAAATCCTTCACATCTTGCAACGGATACCCCAGAAAAACGCCGACTTCGTGAGGGAAGCAAACAGAACGATTCATCCGCACCTGAAAAAAGTTGAGCAACGATTCCACATCAAATCCGATGTAGCCAAAGCCCTTCAAAAAATTCTGCACTTCGCAAGAATTCCCCAAATTTTCCAAAGCACTATTTCGATAAACGTATATAAAATAACGACCGCGCCGTTCCGCGACAACTCGGGCAAGGACTCCCTTTGGATTCAAAATTTGGTTCCAACGAGCCAAAACATTGCATAGCACAATTCCATCGCAAAGTTCAAGACAAAATAAATTTCCAGCTTTAAGCCCAGCAAGTGTCGGTGCACAATGTCGCACTAAACACGAATCCATTTCTTCAATCATGAGCGTCCTAATAAAATCAAAAATCCCGCCTATAGCGTTCGCCACGGCGGGATAACCTAATCCAGCATACATGAGAGGTAACGATTCTTATACGCTAGCGAGGTTCTATGGCAAATTTTCTTTATACATATTTTAGAAAATCGCCAAGCAAAAATCTACTCCAAATGGACTTGGAACAATCCTAAAAGTTAGCTTTATCTAATTAAAAATCCCACTAACGAAATTCATCGCAGCGGGATTTAATCCTATGGCAAAAAATCAAACAAATTATTAGAAAGCGAATACCGTTTCAAGGCCAAGCACAAGACCAGTGTCATCGCCAGCCTTCTTTCCGACGGGGACTTCGATCATTGCAAAGCCAGTAATATCAAGCCCTTCGACCGGAGTTGCATAAGCACGGAAACCTATGTCGAACGTAGAAGTGTCATCGTCCTTGTCCGTAGTACGAGTATGATATTCAATCGGGAGACCCAATGCAAACGGTTCTGCAAAACGAACGCACGGTTCCGCATAAGCGAAGAAGTATTCAGGAATTTCATCGCCATGGAGAGTCGGATCCTTCTTGTCAATTGCCGCATAAAACACGGTGCCCTTCATGCTGAACGTTCCCAAATCCAGAGACGGTTCAAAAAGCAATGCGTGCGTCGCCTTCGGAGTCTTTTCGCCAAGGTTGTCTGCATGCAAGCCGTAAAGTGCATGGAGTCCAAAGGCACCAAACTTCAAGTTCGCATCAACGCCCAAGTGCATTTCGTTGTGCTTTGCTTCCTGATAAGACTTGTAATCAAAATAAGGACGCAGCGTGCTTTCGCCTAAGCCCAGCTCGTAAGCAAGATGAAGGTTGTATGCAACGCCTACACACGTTTCTTCACCATCTTCCTCAGTGCAGACCTGATTATCGTTGTCGCCGCGACCAAAGCCGAGGCCAAAAACAAGCCCATTAAAATCAATTTCAACTCCTCTGATATCATGTTCTGCCATACCCGCAGCATTGTCCGCAGGATCGTCATAATCGTAATAGTTGAGGAACGCGCCTTCCGAGAAGGTCAAGTCGCCAAACTTCACAGCAAACTTGTCATTCGGTGCATACTGAACAAAGGCTCCATTATAAATAGCCGTCGGATCCGTAGTTTCACCATCGGCTTCAAGCTGCACGGACGCAGACCACTTATCGCTTAGTTTGACATCGACATTCAAATCAAATGTTGATGCATAGCTATGGGTTTTAATGTCTTCGTTGATAACGTCGCCCGTGTAGGCATCAAATTCAACTTCGCCAGAGAACTTGACCTCAGGTCCCTTGGCGGCTTCATCAGCGAGAGCCGGAGCAGCAAGGAAAGAAGCGGCAGCAAGGCCAAACAACAGGTTAGAAGTTAAAGAAGTCTTCATTTTATACTCTCCTATGACGGTTTTTATTGTTTTTGTAACACCCCGTCAAGACTTTTACAATTTGTGTTACAAAATTCTGGGCTTTTTGCCTTTTTCAATACGTCTATAGCAAATAGCGTGCCAAATTTTTTTGAGTTCAATCCATTCCAAGTCATCATTTGATTCTTTCATTTTTAGCCTCCTCTATCTTTATTAGTTTAGTCTAAGTTAAGGGGTTTAATTAAGGACCGACGGCTTTGGACCATCGGTCCTTAATGATTCTTGACTCAAATGAAACTGGTCGTCAGATTTTAATCTTCAAATCTTCCTTTCTTATTGGCACTCATACCAAAGAGCTTAAGGAACACGAACGTGCCCACAAGCACAATGATCGAGCTAACAATCCAGAACTTATCTCCACCAACCGGGATTTGGTAAAGGAGCACCGACACGGCCCAAGCGAGAATCGTCTGCACCACAGCCATCAGCACACCAAGACCAAGACCAATTTCGCGCACCACCACGCCCATCGCGGCAAGGCAGGGCACATAGAGCAAGATAAAGATCAAGAACGCAAACACCTGCCAGTTAAATCCATCCACCGGGTTTCCATTCTTGTCCGGGTTGTGGAAGTAAGAACGGAGGTTGGCATAGATGTCAGCCGTTTCACTCAAGTCACCTTCTTCGAGAGCGCCAATTTCGTCTTCGCTCAAGGTAAGGCCTGCAGCAGCGAGCTTTGCAAACACCTCTTCGCGAGCCTTGTCGGCACCTTCATCTTCGCTGAAGGTCTCGATAGAAGCATATTCTTCACATGTAATCACCTGGGCAGCAAGAACCTTGTCGAGAGTTTCCTTCTTGAGTTCGGCTGCATTCTGGGCTTCAAGTTCGCCAGACGTTCCGAGAATATCCGTGAGCGAACCAAAGACTTCGCCCAATTTTTCAGGAATCGTGCCGAGAGCTTCGAGGAATGCAGCACCGATGTTCGGAGCGCCACCTTCTTCCTCTTCTTCAGCCGGGCATTCGTCGCGACCTGCGATAAGCACCGGTTCTGCAGCAGGCACTTCGGCAGGCTCGTCGACCTTTGCACTATCAGCTACAGCGACAGCAGCAGCGCTATCGGCGACAGTTGCAGAGTCAACCACAGCCACCTTTGCAGAATCTACTACAGAACTATCGGCAACCACAGCATCCACGGGCTTCTCCGGAGCCGCAATTGCAGCTTCGGGAGCCTTCGGGGTCTCGGCTGCAGCCGGAGCATCGCCAGGACCCGCCATGGAGTACAAGGAGTTCATCGT
>CAMZGI010000203.1 GCA_947306305.1 uncultured Fibrobacter sp. | reverse complement strand
CTCTCTCGTCTGTAGCCCGCCTTGGCGGGCGTTCTTTCGTCTAAAAACTATCTCGCTCGCCAGCGGCTCGACGTGGTCTTGTCAAAGAATCCGATGTGGAAGACAGGCTCGCCATGATCCGGGCTGTAGCCCACTTCAAAGCGGATTCGATCCAAAGCCGGAATCACAAGGTGGATGCCGCCATAAACGGCTCCTTCGTAATTTTTCCATCCCGGCAATCCTTTGTCCCAAAGCAGGCTGCCATCAAGACCTGCCACAAGCTGAATTCCGTAGAAGAAGTTGATTCCCCACAGCGAAGCAGGACGGCGTTCAAGCAAGACAAATCTTTCTTCGAGATTCACGAGAGCTTCATGTTCGCCCAAGTACTTAGAGCTCGATTCATGTCCACGGAAAGTATTTGCGCCACCATGATAAAAGTAGTCATACTTTTTCACAGTACCCGGACGTGCGCGAACCAAAGCCGAAGCCCCCGTCACAAAAGGTCCAAACGAATAGTAGGCACGACCATCGACCAAAAATTCCATATAACTTTCATCGTTCAGCTCGTCAATGCCCATGTGCGTAGCCATAGTTTCAAAGTAAATTCCCTTGCGGGTATCAATTTCACTATCGCGGAAATCTACAGCAAAGCCAGCGCCAAATTCAGGCAAATGCCCCGGACCACCTTCGAGATAACGGTAAGCCGCCTTGCCCAAGAACGAGAAGAACGGAAGCATCCTCCAGCTTACGTCTAAACTAAACAACCAACTTGCATCTTGGAATTCGCGAATGTCGTCCCAGCTGTCGGTACGCAAAAATTCAAAGTTCCAGCCCAGCGGAAGATCCATAAAGTACGGAGAACTGGCGTAGAAAGCGTATTCGTTGTTTTTAAAGAACGGATCGACGGATGTGCGGTACTGCACCTCGGCACGGATATCTTCGCCAAGGACGTTCAAGTTCGCAAGAGCAAGCCCCACCATAAGACCGTCGCGGTCTGTCTTTTTGCCAGCCGGAGCCGGAATCCAGCGGAAAATTTCCCTCACGTGGTAAACGAGTTTGGACGCATTCGGAGAATGTGCCGACGAGAGGTAGCCAGCATTAGAATTCAACGGAACGTTAGAAGTTTGTACGGAACGCGGAGACGGAATCTTCGACGAAAGCTCGCCCGTGCTAGACGTGATACGGGAGACCACCGATGACAGTTCATCTGTGCTAGACGAAAGACGAGAAACGACTGACGAGAGTTCTTCTGTGTTGGACGAGAGACGAGAGACAGCAGAAGAGAGTTCTTCGGAGTTAGACGAGAGTTTGGATACGAGAGACGAAAGCTCATCCGTATTTGACGAGAGACGAGAGACAATAGGCGAGAGTTCGTCTGCATTTGGAGCGTCTTCTTGCGGTCGGCTTGGTGGCGGCGGTGGAGCGTCATAAGAATCCGCAAACATTTCTTCGATGGATTCCTTGAACGGTTCGCAAGTCACCGTAATTTCGGTAAAGAGGTCAAGGTCTTGAAGCCTCAACTTTTCGATTTCAAACGTCTCTTGGGAATAATTATCCCCCGCCTTGTGGAGAAGTTCGCGCATCACCACATGCGGTTCCGTGTGTTCTAGACCCTGAACTTCGATAGCGGCAATAGGCGTACCATCAGAACATTCGTAGTTTTCCTCACGGAATACGTTAAACTGAGCGGCATTCACTGATGCCACAACCCCTGCAAGCAAATAAGTAAGTGTAAATGTATTCACGAAGTTAAAGATATAAAAATTGCTATATTAGGGGTCTCAAAATTGAGGTGATTATGCTAGATTTCTTTGCAAACTATTGGCCCTACCTGATCATTCTGGTGGTGGTCGTTCTTTTATTTTTTGTTCTTCGCGGAGTCATCAAGGGTTTAAAAGCAAGAAGCCCGTTCAACATGGAAAACATCCGCAAGAGCACCGAGCCAAACTTCCTTGCACTCCAGCAAAAGTCAAAGGCTTTGCTCGCCGATGCCGACATGATTTGCGAAATCAAGCCGGGAAGCGACCAAGTGATTCCCAAAAAAGAGGACGTCAAGTTTTTCCGCCGTGCCGTATCGCAAAAGTTCAAGCTTGCGGTGTTCCAGGTTCCGGGAACAAACAAGGTCGTATTCTTCTTCTGCAAAACCGAAGCAGGCATCAAGAGAAGACTCCAGAACTTGGTCATCAACCAGAAGTTCCGCGAAGGCAAGCCGCCTTACATGGACGAAGCTACTGGCGAAAAGCTGAGATACCCAAGGTAACCGAAGGTTACCGGTTACTAGTTCTAAGTTTATAGTTACTAGAAAAATCCTAAAGTTATCGCCCCGGTCACTGCGCCGGGGTCGCCTTTTTTAAAGAGAACCTAAAGCAGAGCCCCCCATGCGTACATACAAAGACCTAGCCCTCGCCGAAGAAGAAGATAAGCTCGTCAACGCGATTGAATCTTCAAGGAATTTGCTGATAGAAGCCCCCACCGGAAGCGGCAAGTCGTTGTACATCCCGTGGTTCTTGAGCAGGCATTTTAAAGGACGCATCGTCGTGTTGCAGCCGCGAAGAATTGCAGCCTTAGCGCTCGCGCAATATTCAGCAAAGCTCCACAACGAACCCTGCGGAAAGACGGTCGGTTACCAGTTCAGGCAAGATAGCTGCAAGTCTAGCGAAACGCGAATTTTATTCCAAACCTATGGAAATTTTTTGCAAGAGCTTTTGCACGGGAAGCTCGACACGGAATGGGTCGTGTTCGACGAATACCATGAACGACGTGCCGACATGGATTTGCTGTTTGCGTATTTTTTAGGTATCAGGGGTCAGGTATCAGGAGTCAGGGTTGCGGTGATGTCGGCGGCGTTGAACCGAGGCGAACTCGAAGAAGCATTGGGCGTAAAATGCCTGCAACTCGGACACCCCCTCTACCCCGTCCAAATTCTGCACCAAAAGCCAGCCGCCAGCGTAAACATAGCCGCAGGGCAAGGACTTGAAAGCGAAGTCGTCCGTGCTTTACGCACGCTTTACCGCAACAACATTTGGCAAACCACGCTTGTTTTTTTGCCAGGAAAAGCCGAAATCGCGCGGTGCCACACCGCCGCAAGCGAAGCGCTTGGCGACAACGTCGCAGAGTTCTTGGAACTCTACGGCGGCCAAGACCGCGAAACGCAAGACCGCATCTTTGAAGAAACGCAACGCCCACGAGTCATCTTTACAACCAACATCGCAGAAACGTCCATCACCGTTCCCAACGTCACAGGCGTTGTCGATAGCGGAATCGAACGCGTGAGCGAATACGACGACAGCGAAAAAGTGAACGTGCTACGCACGCTCCCCATCTCGTTGCAAAACGCAATTCAGCGCAGCGGTCGTAGCGGCCGAACGCAAAACGGCTGCGCCATCCGTTTGTGGACCGAAGATACCGAGAAGCACATGCCGCAAGGGATTGTGCCCGAGGTCTTGCAAATCGAACCGTCGGAACTGCTGTTGCAGAAGGCAGCACTTGAGACGAGAGACGAGAGCGGTTCGACAGGCTCACCGACCTTGTGTCATCCTGAGCGTAGTGCCAACGAAGTCGAAGGATCCAGTGCATCCACAATCACTCTGCCCACCGCGATTCCAGAAGCACGCGAAAAAGTCGCGACAAAGCTACTCGAAGGCTTTGGCATGCTTCAGGACGGACGCATCACCGAACTTGGCGAACGAGCCATCCAAACGCCCATTTCAAACATTCCGCTCGCACTCATTCTGGCTAAAGCAAAAAGCGCTGCAGACCTCCCCGACTTGCTATTAGCCGCCATGGCGTGGATCCATTCAGGAACAGAATTTGTCCAAAAGTCTAAAGTTTCGCTAGATTTAATCACGCTCGCGAAAGACACGCTTGTAAAAGCTGTGAACGTTCCACGCGAAGTTTCGTGGACACTGAAGCAGTTGAGAGAGTATAGAGAGTGTATAGACGAGAGACGAAAGACGAGAGACGAGAGTCTCAGCCATGCATGCATGGATATGACCGAGACGAACCAGTCATGCACGAAGTGCAATGACGTAAACAAATTCACCTGCCAGCAGCTTCTATCCGCCTTCCCCGACAGGTTGGCGACTCCAAGCGGAAACGCATACAAGCTAAGCAACGGAAACACAATCCGCTTACAAGTGGCAGAACCACCTTACGCTTTGCTCGCCCTCACGATGCTTCGCACCGGAGGCGGAAGCAAATCCGAACTTCGCGTTAGCCTTTACGTACCCATCCCGCAAAGTTTGCTCGGCGGAGAAAACGAAATCGTCCGCTACGAGCTCTTGTGGCGAAGCGGACAAGAGCGATTCATCGGAGTCGAAATTCACGAAGACCACTCCCCCACTGGCGAAATCCGCGAAGTCAGCCGCAAAGAAGTCCTCCCGCAAGAAGCGTCGCCCAAAGTTCTCGACAAACTCAAAGAACTAACCGTCGAAGCGTGGCAAGACAAGCTCGAAAAAGAAAACTGGACAGGACGTTACCTGACAGAAAACATGCAGACGCTCTTGATAAAAATGCGTCTTGCGGCAAAACTTTATCCAGACTTTGGACTCCCGGAATTCAACGACGAAGACATGGAACTTATCTTCAACGAGCTGACTGACGGAATCTTTCTGCTGCGAGACATCAACGAAGACCGCTACAGAAATATCGTCGAAGATTACTTCGGAAAGTCAATGTTATCTTGGTTGCAAAAGACATTCCCCGACCATTACGTACTCCCGAACGGCAAACGTGCACGATACAGCTACCAAGCAGTCGCCACTGCGGACGAACAAAGTAGCGGCAAGATTGTCCAAAGTGCAGACGGAGCGCTCGTTGAAATTTCAGCCCGCATAGAAGACTTTATGCAGCTCCGCGGCGAACATAAAATCGCTGACGGCAAGCTCAAAGTGCGTTACGACATTCTTGCACCAAATTTCCGCACAATCCAAAAGACGTGGGATCTCACGAGTTTTTGGCAAAACACCTACGCCGAAGTCCGCAAAGAATTAAGAGGAAGATACCCCAAGCACCCGTGGCCAGAGAAGGT
>CAMZGI010000202.1 GCA_947306305.1 uncultured Fibrobacter sp. | reverse complement strand
AAATTCAATATCTCGACGATTCTATTCAAAGACTCACTTACATTGGCGGCAAGTCTGATTGGATTGATTTGGCGGCGGCAGAAACGGTGACGCTCAAGGCGGGCGAGTTCCGCTTGATTCATCTGGGGGTTGCAATGAAGCTCCCGGAAGGTTACGAAGCGCATATTGCCCCGCGCAGTTCTACGTTCAAGAACTTCGGGATTTTACAAGCAAATTCTGTTGGTGTGGTGGATTCGAGCTACTGTGGTGCAAACGACTGGTGGAAAATGCCCGTGTATGCCACCCGTGACGTGACCATCGAAAAGGGGAGTCGTATTGCCCAGTTCCGCATTATGGAAATCCAGCCGATATTGACGTTCGAAGAGGGAATTCTCGATGGAGCTGACCGCGGCGGTTTTGGCTCAACAGGCATATAAATGAACGATTATTTCGTTGATCTCCCTACATTTTTTCTATAATTTCCCTCGCAAAAATTTTAACAAGGACATTATTATGGCAAAGATTGCTATTCTCGGTTATGGTAACCTCGGTCGCGGTGTGGAATGCGCTGTGAAGCAGGCTCCTGATATGGAACTCGTCGCTGTTTTCACTCGTCGTGACCCGTCTCAGGTCAAAATTCAGACTGCTGGCGTTCCGGTGTTGAACGTCTCCGAAATGGATGCCTGGAAGGACAAGGTGGACGTGCTCATCATTTGCGGTGGCTCTGCTACGGACCTGCCGGTTCTCACCCCGAAGTACGCTTCTATGTTCAACGTGATTGATTCTTTCGATACGCATGCCAAGATTCCGCAGCACTTCGCTGCTGTTGACGCTGCTGCCAAGAGTGCAAACAAGATTGCTATGATTTCTGTCGGTTGGGACCCGGGCATGTTCAGCTTGAACCGCGTGTATGCTCAGTCCATCCTCCCGGAAGGCAAGGACTACACGTTCTGGGGCAAGGGCGTTTCTCAGGGCCACAGCGACGCTGTACGCCGCATCAAGGGTGTGAAGAATGCTAAGCAGTACACTTGCCCGGTTGAATCCGCTCTCGAAGCAGTTCGTAGCGGTTCTATGCCGGAACTTACCACTCGTCAGAAGCACACGCGTCTTGTGTATGTTGTTGCTGAAGAAGGTGCTGACAAGGCTTACATCGAAAACGCCATCAAGACGATGCCGAACTACTTCGATGAATACGACACTACCGTTAACTTCATCAGCGAAGAAGAATTTAACAAGAATCACAGTGGTCTCGCTCACGGCGGTTTCGTGATTCGTACCGGCAAGACTGGCATGAACAAGGAACACACGCACGTGATTGAATACAGCCTCAAGCTTGATTCCAACCCGGAATTCACGACCAGCGTTCTCGTGGCTTATGCCCGTGCAGCACTCCGCATGAAGGCTAATGGCCAGACTGGTTGCAAGACAGTTCTCGACGTGCCGCCTGCATACCTCAGCACGCTCAGCGACGAAGACCTTCGCGCACATTGTTTGTAATTAATTATTATATGCAAACGAAAAGGCCCACCTTGTGACGGTGGGCTTTTTTAATGCTTTGAGACTGCTTGCCTTTAAGCTTTGCTTAGAGGATTTTATCCGCGATAACCCTTCGGGTTGTTCTTCTGCCAGTTCCAGGCATCGCGGCACATTTCTTCGATGCCGTATTTTGCCTTCCAGCCGAGTTCGTCAAATGCCTTTTTCGGGTTGCAGTAGCAAGTGGCGATGTCGCCTGCACGACGCGGCTTGATGCTGTATGGAATCTTGATCCCGTTTGCTTTTTCGAAAGCGTTCACTACGTCAAGCACGGAGTAGCCGTGGCCTGTGCCGAGGTTGTAAATGGCAAGACCGCATTTGCGTTCGATGGCTTGGAGTGCAGCGACATGGCCTGCGGCAAGGTCGCAAACATGGATATAGTCGCGAACGCCCGTTCCATCAGGCGTGTCGTAGTCGTTGCCGAACACGCCAAGTTCCTTGCGGAGACCGACAGCTGTCTGCGTGATGTAAGGCATTAAGTTGTTTGGAATACCGTTCGGGTCTTCGCCGATGCGTCCGCTCGGGTGGGCTCCAATCGGGTTGAAGTAGCGCAACAATACAACGTTCCATTCGGGGTCTGCTTTTTGTACATCGCGGAGCACTTCTTCGAGCATGGACTTAGTTTGTCCATATGGATTTGTGCATTGACCTTTGGGGCAATCTTCGGTAATGGGGATGATGGCTGGATTGCCATAAACTGTGGCGGACGAACTGAAAATGATGTTCTTGCAGCCGTGGTTACGCATGGTCTTCAACAGCACGAACGTCGCGTTCATGTTGTTCTCATAGTATTCAAGCGGCTTCTCGACGGATTCGCCTACCGCCTTGAGTCCGGCGAAGTGGATGCATGCGTCAAACTTGTTTTCGCTAAATATTTTGTCCATGGCTGCTGCATCACGGACATCTGCGTTTACGAACGGGATTGGCTCGCCAACGAGTTCAGCGACGCGGCGGAGTGATTCGTTGCTAGAGTTGATGAGGTTATCGACGACTACGACGGAATGACCAGCCTTGTAAAGCTCAATGATAGTATGGCTTCCGATATAACCCGCACCACCCATGACAGCTATTTTCATAATTGCTCCAATGATAAAAGTTCAGGGCGAAATATAAGAAATTTTGGATTCGGAATTATGGACGATTGCATTTAGGTTGCGATTCTTGCGGTATCGCGGTTAGTCGATAAAAGTTGTACAATTACTTTATCTGCGTTAAATGCTGTAGCGATGGACGCAGTTTACGTCCCGTAAGAAAGTCAATACAAAGTAATTTATTGAACGCTACTGTCCTAAACAAATCTGAAAACGACGATTTCGCGTGAAAATCGCCATTTTTTTTGCCATTCTTCTTTTTTACCTCCGCATCCGCCGTAATGCGGATTGTTTTGTACTCAATGGGCGGTCGGCTGTACTAAACAGTCGGCAAATAAATCCAACTGGTCGGTTACATTCATGCGAGTTTGTCTTTTATTTGTCTTGTTGCTGAATGTGTATGGATTTTGTGGTTCGTATTCTAAAGATCAATACTACACAGGTGGCTTTGGTGGCGAAGTTTTTATTAGTCCTATAAATGCCAGTACCGAATTCAATGTTGTTTTTCAATTAAAACGGCTTATTGTATCGGCCAGTTATTCTATTGATGACGATTTCTATCAAAGCTGGAATGCCTTGTTTGGTGTTGATGTTTTTGAGAATAAGTACTTCAAAGTCGTTCCTTTTGTAGGCGGGTATGACCCTTGGATGGCTGGATTGCAATTTGAATACAGACCTTATATTTCTGGTGTAGCAAACGATGTTCCGATGGGAATTTATTGGTGCGTAAAAGCAAAGTATGTATATAAGTATGGAGAGAATGCCTGTGAGGCCGGTACAGGTAAAGATGGCGTTTTGCGTTGCTATGTTGACGGTTCTCCTGAAGGGCCTGAAAAGAATAAGCAGATTGGCAAACACCGATTTTATCTAGGTGTCGGTTTGCGCTTTTGGTAAATTTCTACATTTCCCTCTATGCTTACCATTTCGGAATTCCTTCAAGAAAATTCGTTCCCGGCGATTTCGCTTTTTGAAAATGCGGATAATGAGGCTATCCATATAAACGGGGCTTCGGTTCCGCTGGCTTCGATGATGGTGGCGAACCGATTCTTGAAAAGCCCGCAGAACATTCTCGTTGTGGCTAAGGATTACCGCAGCGCCGAAGTTTGGGTCGAAAACTTGGAAAGCATGGTAGGCGAGGAGTTCGTCAGGTTCTTTCCGTCGCTCGGCTTGAAGCCTTACGAAAACAAGATTCCGTTCGAGGGCGTGCTTGAAGAACGCCTCAAGTTTTTCCGCGATATTTCCCGCGCGGATAAGCCGTTTGTTGTGGTGTGTCCGTTGGATTCGTTCTTGATGAAACTCCCGGAACCGGGCGAGATTATGCGTCATGTTCGCACGTTGCACGTGGGCGACCAGCTGGAGCCTTCGTCGCTTCGCCCTTGGTTCCTCGATCACGGATTTACGGAACAGCCGATGGTGAGCGGGGTAGGCGAGTTCTCTATTCGCGGTTGCATTGTCGATGTGAACTGCCTTTTGTATCCGCACCCGATTCGTATTGAATTTTACGGCGACGAGATTGAATCTATCCGTGCGTTCGATATTTTCTCGCAGCGTTCGCTGGAGCAACTGACGCATATTGAATTTTTCCCGATGGGCGAGTTCACTGTTCCCGAAACCGTTTTGGTCGGGGAGGATGGTTCGCCGGATTCGCTTTGGTGGCGTCGTCCGAAACACCAGCGATTGGTGGCTAGCCTCTTGGATTACTTGCCACGTGCGTCACTCGTGTTCGAAGAGCTTTCGCTGCTTTCTGAAACTGCTTCGAAGATGTACGGTGCTTTCCGCGGCGCGTATGACGAAGCTCGCGTGACGGAACCGGGAATTGCTCCGCCTGCCGATTTGTGGTTTAAGATTGGCGAACTCTCGCGCTTGTTTGTGGGTAGGGCTTCGCTTGACGTGACTCGCGTGAAGGTCGATGACGGCAACTGGCACCAGATGCACATGCGTGCGCAGGACTTTACGTCGAATGGAACGGACGCTGTCGCAAAAGAGATTGAAGAATTTTACGACAAGGGCGGTCGCGTTTATGTGATGGCTCAAACACCGGGTGGCGTGAATCGCTTGCGTGTGATTTTTGAAGGCTTGCCCGTCGAAGATTATTTTATCGGAAATTTGACCGAAGGCTTTTGGCTCGAAGACGATAATGTAGCGTTCCTCACTGAAACGAGAATTTTAAACCGTCATGCGAACAAGGCTCGCAAGCATAAGATTGCGGGTTCTGTGACGAATGCGTTGATGGTCGAATCGCTGAATCGCGGTGACCTTGTGGCTCACGAAGACCACGGTATCGGCCGCTATTTGGGACTTGTTCGCGTACAAGTGAATGGCGGCTTGGTCGATTGCGCTTTGCTCGAATACGATGGTGGCGACCGGCTTAAATTCCCTGTGTCGGATTTGCAAAAGATTGAACGCCTCGACCGCTCGGA
>CAMZGI010000201.1 GCA_947306305.1 uncultured Fibrobacter sp. | reverse complement strand
AGCAGTGCAAAGTCTTCAAGCAGCAAGGGCAAGGACGCAATCATTCCGGGCATTAAGGAATTCAGGTTCTCGCTCGAAGTTGTCGGAAGAACTATTTTGCTCTCGAACATCCGAGGCTATACAAGCTACTCTTTGTTCGACATGCAAGGTAAAACGCTTTCGGCTGGGCTTTTAGAAAAAGGCAACGTGCAAATAGCCGTGCCCAGGGCGGGAACATACCTTATCCGTGTTGGAAAGAATTTGCAAAAAGTAATTGTTGAATAGGTTATTTTTTTGTATTTTATCGCTAACATAACCCAATTACATTCCATGTAGTTTTAAGGAGTACCTATGAAAAACCTCATGATTGCATCGGCTATTGCCCTGATGTGCCTCGGAACAAATGCCTTTGCCGAAGATGATGGCTATGGTAACGATATTCCGCCTGCAAGAGTCGAAGGGACTGTCGATGACGGCTACGGCAACAAGCTTCCGGCAAATGAACCCGAATACAAGAGCTACGGAGACGCTCGTGCATCGTCTAACAGCGGTTCTCCTGATTTTAACATCGGTTTCCATTTTGCTTTTGGTGCCGGTCCTTACTTGGATTACCCGACTGATTCTCTCGTGCTTGACCATCTTGGCGAGAACGAATGGACAAACTTTTCGTTTGACCTTGGCGCCATTTTCAAATACCGCATTCATCGTTTTGTGAGCATTGCTCCCGAAGTGAACTTGGGCATCAACATTGCGTCGAGAGACAAAGGCCGCGGTTTCGACTGGTACTATGGTCCGTACCAAGTTTCCGAACAGCGTGTTCTTTTCAGTGTGAATATTCCTTTGATGCTTCGCTTTACTCCGATTCCGTCCTTCTATATCGAAGGTGGTGCTCGTGTTAACTTTAATTTGGGCACAACGCACTCTTACGAATATTATGATCCTAATGGCGAACAGCTTCGTGATGAAAATGAACAAACGATTAGCAAGGAACTGGAAGAATGGAAGGCAAAGACGTTCGTCCCGTCTGTTATCGGCGGTCTTGGTGGCACGTTCAAGGTGAACGGTAGCGACTTGGATTTCGGCCTCCGTGTCATTTATGACTTGAGCGGCATCGAAGCAGACGACAAGATCGACTTCTTTGACAAGAAAAAGAACGAGTTCTTGAAGAACGAAAAGGGCGAAAAGGTTGTAGTCAATAACGATACGAGAATGTTGATTATTCAGCTCGTGCTCAATTACTACGCGTTCTAGCGTAATTCAAGCGTTGTCATTCCCGCTTCCGAGCGGGAATCTCCAAAAAATTCTCCTCCGCAAGGGGGAGTTTTTTTTTCTAAAATTTTTCAAAAAAAGTGCAGTTCAACTTCCTGAAAAAAGCGTGTTATATAAATAGGAGCTTTTTAAAGGAGAAAAATGAATGCTTCACAATCAAATTGCTTTGTTTGCAAAACCTGATTTTAACTTGATGCCGCGCGAAAAGCTGGAATATTCGGGGGTTCGCTCGTTGAGCAACGAAGAACTGCTGGCGATCATTTTGGGGAGCGGTTGCCACGAATGCGATGTCTTTGAACTGTCGAGGCGGCTTTCTGACTTTTTGTCCAAAGAAACGTCGATTCCGTCTTTGTCGCGTCTCAAGTGCATTCGCGGGCTGGGGAAGGTTAAGGCGGCGCAGATTTTAGCTTGTCTTGAACTTTCGGGACGCTTTATCTTGAGCGACAAGGCGATTCCTGTTTCGGTGCCCGAAGACGTGCTTTCGCGCGTTGCTTACATGAAGTTCGAAGCCCAAGAACATTTGGTCGTAATTACGTTGAATTCAGCGAATTTCATTATCCGCGTGCACGAGCTTACGACGGGGCTTGTGAACCAGACTCCGGTCCATCCGCGCGAGGCTTTTGCTTGCGCAATCGAAGACCGCGCTGTTTCGGTGATTTTTGTCCATAACCATCCGTCAGGCTCTTTGGAGCCGAGTCCCGAAGATATGTCTATCACGCGTGTTCTTTGCGCGTCGGGGAAGATTTTGCAAATTCCTGTCCTTGACCATATAATAATTTGTAAAAGTGGATTTACAAGCCTGTGCCGACGCTTCCCAGAAATCTTCGAAAGTTCGTTTTTTCACTGAAAAACTGTAAAAAAATTGAAATAAAAGCGAAAAAAGTGGAACGTATTTATAATTTATCAATCTTTTTAGGGGTAAAAAATTGCGGACTTTTTTTTAAAGAGTTATATTTCACTTAAACAATTAATATAAGGACCTATCTTGAGGTTTTTTCACAACAAGGAGACTCTATGAAACGAGTAGCAATGGGATTGGCCTTTGCGCTAGCGGTTTCCGCTTTTGCAGACCAGCATGCCCAGACAATAAATAAGACTGGTTTCGTCGGTGTCAACAAGACACAGTCAGCCCAGGCTCTTGGTCATTCCAAGCTTGTATTTACTGCTTTAGGCGATTACACATTTGGAAACGACATGTTCCAACCAAGTGCTTCTAAGGCAACCGCCGTGGAACACAATACCACGCATCAGCAGTTTGGCGTGGGCAACTACATGGGCTTCAGCGCCTATGTCGGCCTTGCATTCGGTCTTTTTGACATCGTTGACCTCGGTGTTACTTTGCCGATTTTCTATGACCAGTTCAAGAGCGATCCGGCTCTCGAACCTGCTTACGCTCCGAAGAGAGCTTACATCGGCAACGTGACTGCTAGCTTGAAGGCTCGCGTACCACTTCCGGCTGACCAGCCGTTCGACGTCGCTGCTTTCTTCAGATATTCTTTCAATACGGCTAAGAGCACCAAGCAGGGTATCTGGGTTCGTGAACCTGAATACATCGGCAAGGATGGCGTTGCTTATCCGTACGGCGCTAACAAGTCTGACTTGACCGCTGGTGGCGCAATCACGGTTGACCTTTCTAAGGTGGATGTGGCTCCGATCCTTATTCACTTGAACGGTGGCTACCGTATGCCGATGGGCAAGGTTCTAGGCGTTGAATTCATGGGCTTCCCGTTCGGAAGCGCCGCTGTTGAAGTTTACCCGTTGGACTTCTTGTCTGTCTTCGGCGAATTCTACATGGATTACCAGACCAAGAAGTTCGATTGGAACAAGGCTAATGGCGGTAACGAAGAATCTCTCGACATGAAGCAGGTTACTGCTGGTGCCGTGTTCCACTTGCCGGTGGGCCTCGACATTCAGCTCGGCGCTTCTTTCTACGTCGGTCAGGGCATGGACAAGAACTATGTTTCTAACGTCCAGGTTCTCCAAGACGAAAATTTCCCGAACGGCGTTACGCTTTCTAAGACTCGCGTGAATCCGAAGGTCGCTGTGTTCGGTGGTCTCACATGGTCTGGCTTCCTCCTCCCGCAGGACCGCGATGGCGACGGCGTTGTGGATAGCGAAGACCGCTGCCCGGATGATTATGGTCATCGTTTGAACTCTGGCTGCCCGATGGGTAACCCGGATTCTGACGAAGACGGCGTTTGCGATGCTTGGGTTTCTGAAAAGGGTGTCGCTGGCGAATTCAGCAATATTTGCGAAGGTGTTGACCAGTGCCCGAGCGAAAAGGGTAACAGCGCCAATGGCTGCCCGACGGACGATCCGGATGCCGACAAGGATGGCGTTTGCGATGCTTGGGTAAGCCAGAAGGGTCAGCTTGACCAGTTCAAGGATATTTGCGAAGGTATTGATGAATGCCCGGCTCAGGCTGGCACTGCTATGAACAACGGTTGCCCGGAAGACAATCCGGACCCGGATGGCGACGGTCTCTGCTCTCCGTGGGTCACCGACAAGAACAAGCTTGATCAGTACACTGGCGTCTGCTCGGGCTACGACATGTGTCCGGGTGAAGCTGGCGCTGCCGGCAATAAGGGTTGCCCGTGGGATGATCCGGACTCTGACGGAGACGGCATCTGCGACGAATGGGTTGTCCAGAAGAAGCTCGGCTACTACTTTGAAAAGGCTGCTGAAGATGAAGCTGTTGCTAAGGAATGGTTCATCAACAAGACCTGTAAGGGTCTCGACAAGTGCCCGCTCGAACACGGCCCGGCTGCAAGCGATGGTTGCCCGCTCCCGGATCCTGACCTTGATAAGGACGGCGTCTGCGACGCATGGGTCACCGAAAAGAACATGTTCAACCTCTTCGAAGGTGTCTGCGCTGGTCTCGACCGTTGCCCGGCTGAAGCTGGTGATGACGGATTCGGATGCCCGAAGAAGAAGGTCGAAAAGCTCGAAGGTATCTCCTTCAAGAGCGGCTCCGCTAACATTAACGCCAATGCTAAGAGAATCCTTAAGGGTGTCGCCCAGAAGCTCAAGGATGACGAAGCCTACAAGGAACTCAAGATTGTGATCCAGGGTCATACCGACAACCGTGGTAAGGCTAAGAAGAACCTCAAGCTCTCTGACCGCCGCGCTAAGGCCGTTATGAAGCAGCTCACGAAGTTCGGTGTTGCCAAGAACCGTATCAAGGCTGTTGGTCTCGGCTCTAGCTGCCCGGTTGACGACAACTCCACGGCAGACGGTCGCGAAATGAACCGCCGTATTGAAATGCACTTCGTCACACCGGATAACGACGGTATGAAGTGCGAAAGCAACTACGTCGGTGACTAATAACTGACTTGAAGTCTTAAACCAAAAGCCCTGGGCAAAAGCCCAGGGCTTTTCTTGTATTTATCGGAACGACAAATACTTACTTGTAATGCCCGCGATGTGTCATGCCCGCGGAGGCGGGCATCTCCCTCTGTCGCGATACTCGGTTTGCTCGTCATTCCGGCCACCGAGCCGGAATCTTCTTTCTAAATTATGCACATGACAAAACTTGATGAAATTCTGACAGAAAACAACTTTAGCAACCACGCACTCGTAGAAATGCTGCCCGTGAACTTGAACCACAAGATGGTGCAGAAGGCTCGCCTCGGCAAAAAGCCCGTTCCCAAGCATACGCAGGACTTGATAGTGCAGGCTTTGAACAAACTCCTTTTGCAAACCGCCGCCGAAGTCGAAGGCAAAGTCGCGAAGCAATACAAGCGAGCGGATCTGTTTGGAGAATAGTTCCAAGTTCAGAGTTACTAGTTACTAGACTTTTTCAAGCTTGAATTCTCTAG
>CAMZGI010000200.1 GCA_947306305.1 uncultured Fibrobacter sp. | reverse complement strand
GCCATGACGTTATAAAAAAACAGTTTGTAATGACGTTCATCCTTTTCGAGCTTTCTTGTATTTTTCGCGGATGAGCTGCAAGTCGTGCTGGTAAGGGTTACGGACAAAATCATCGAACGCCCAAGCGGTCGGGTGGAACACGCCCTTCGCGTAAGTCAGTAACATGTCTAGCCACACGCCTTTGCCAGCATACAATTTGAACGGTCCGCGTTTGTAGCTGGGGAGCACCACTTTATCCATATCCATATAGCCAATGTCGATATTCACATGGCGGAGTTCCGGTGCTTCCGCCGATGCCGTCGTGAGTTCCAACGCATTGCTGCGTTCCTTTTCTTCTGCTATTGTCTCTGGCGGTATTTCACGCTCGAACGAGACCACGCCACGGTACAAGTCATCACCCATTTCGGGTTTGTAATAGTCCGTCTTGTCGAACGCAAAAAGGCGACCTTTGTGGCGAATTTTGCCCCATGTTTTTTCGAGAAGTTCAATAACGTCGGGATTCCATTCGGCTCCCTTCTGCAACACAAACGCAATCAGCTGGGCGTTTTCGGAAAATTGAGATGCTTTCATTTTTTAATGCGGAATTAACGATAGCGACGCACGAACCAGCTCCATTTGCTGTTTTGAGAACGAAATATTTTCTTCATCTTCGAGCGTCACTGGGAACATTATGTTGTCTTTATCTGGACATGAAAATATAGCACTTTTCGGAGCATAGCTTGCACCTTCTCGATAAACAATGTCGCCTCCAAACATATCAACGTCTTCCGCTTGCTTATAAAGACCGCTCCTATAAATGTAATCGCAGAACGGAGTGTCCTCCATGCCGTCTTCCATATTCGATCCGTCGCTAATCTTTATCGTAGAGCCATCGTCCAAATCCGCAGTCAAGCTCAAGTCGCGACGAGTTGTCGAAGTATGCCTAAGCCCAAAGAAATGCCCTGTCTCGTGAATTGCGACACTCATAATATTTTTGGAAGGCTGTTTTTCGATTTCGCCAGCCGATGTCCGCACATGCATTCCCACAACAACGGAGCCGTTGCTCAAATCGCCTGTAAACAAACGAGAATACCCCATCACGTTGGTATCGTCAATGCTATGGACGAGAATAAGGCTCAACGCGTAGCGAAGGCTGTCTTCGGGCCAGCTAGCAATTTCGCTAAAGAAATCGTCATCTGAATTGCGTCCCACAACCCAAGGCCTATTTTGAGGATATTTGCTCCCCAACGTCGGGTGTTCGTGAGCATAACGCACATACAAAGTATCTACAGTCACACCAAAATACTTTTCACGGAACGATTTCAGCAAATAGCGGGAGAGCGTATCGATACCCATGCTATCGGCCGTTTCTTCAACCGCCCCAACAACTATCAAATTAATCGAGAAATGGTCGCTGTATGAGCCCTGTCCTGTAAAAAGAATATTCTCTACACGCCCTTCGTAATACTTGCCATCAACGCCAAGCGAAGTCGCCCAAATCGACATTTTATTTTCTTCGCAATTAAAGGAATAGACATAGCGATTCCCGACAACCGTTGGAGACAAAGTGCGAACTTTCGAATAACCCACATGCCCCTTTACACCGTTGTCGTACGTGCGGAACAACTGCAATTCTGGAGCAGGCTGAGTCGTGTCAATATCGAACGAAAGCGTGTAAGAAGCCTTGGGGTGGACGACCAGCATTATTCCGCGAGCCAAATTCACTGCCGCCGAATCATTTTTAGCCATGTCGTTCGGATAAAGCTTATGGACTACGACTCGGTTCGGATCTGGCGAAAGCGTTATTTCATCATCGCCACTAGTTGAAGATGTGCAAGAAGTAAAAAAGCAAGCCCATAAAAAGCAGAAAAGGCAAAAAAAACTTTTGCCTAGAGCCCACTTCCAATTTTTACAAACATTTTTCATAATCCGCGAGTCCAAAATCTTCCCAAAAGCGTGTATAGAATAGAGACACTCTTAAAATACTAAAGAAATAAGAAAATGAAAAAAAATATTAAAGAAAAAATATTTTCCTCAACTATGGAACTCTTAGCCCCGCTAGACGGCAAACCCGCCTTGGTCAGCGCCATAGTCCTCGTAGCCACCACTGCGGCCCTAGACGAGCCCGGCTTCGCCGTTTTTCTGCTCGGAATTGTGCTCGTGCTCACGCATTTATTACGGCGGCACCTCCAATGGGTGATTTTCATCTCGCTTGCAGCCGCAATCGTCGCCCACGAAGGGATTCCCGAAGTATTCGGGGGGCATGACAGCCATCAAAACCATGCCGAAACCACAATCGTCGCCCAAACCGGCTGCGGAAAGATTGAATCCATCCAAAAACGTGCCAAAGGCACGGCGTTCATCGTGAACGTTTCCCGCGACAGCGGCTCAGAAACTCAATACAAGGTGCGGCTCACCGAAAAACGGAAGTTGCCCCAACTCCCCGAACCCGGCGATTCCATCTGCTACGAAGCGTCGTGGTATCCCGTCACGCCCCCGACAGTTCCCGGGGCGTTCGACACGCAAAGCTGGCTCAAGTCGCAAAACTACGCCGCTTATGGAAAATTCAAGCATTGGAAGGCGTTTCGCGACAGCTGGACGTTCGAACGGAGCTTTTTAAAGTTCCGCAATTTTCTCCGAGAGCGGTTTGCAAAATACTTGAACCCCGCCGAAACAGGGCTTTTGATGGGGCTCCTCGCAGGCGACAAATCTTCGATTCCAGAAGCGTTGCGAAGCGACTTTCAGCGGTCGGGACTTGTCCACGTCCTCGCCATCAGCGGTTTTCACGTCGTGCTGCTCGCTGGCATGCTGATGGTATTCCTAAAAGCGACAGGACTTCCGCATAAAATCGTCATCATTATCGCCGTCGCGCTCCTCACGATTTACATTCCCATCACGGGCGGTTCGCCAGCCGTTCGACGTGCTGTCATGATGTTCGCCATTCCGCAAATCGGAACTTTATTCGGGAAACCCGCCAACACGCTAAACAGCTTGGGTGTCGCATTGCTGCTCATCATTTTGCCTGAACCGCACGTTATTTGGAATCCCGGTTTTCAGCTTTCGTTTGCAGCGACCGCAGGCATTATCATTGGCACTCCGCACAACCCGACCAAATACTTGCCCGAAAGCTTCGCCAAGAACAAACTTTGGCAAAAAATTCAAGCGTTCGTTATCGACCCGACTTTCGTTACGCTTTGCGCAACTCTCGCCACAGCACCGTTCCTGATCCACCATTTTAAAACGCTTTCGCCGTTTGCATGGTTCGGAAACATCATCGTCGTTCCCGCGATTTCGCTTGGCATGCAAGCTGGTCTTTTCGCCCAACTCTCCCCCATCGACTTTATCTGCGAAACATTCTGTTACGCCGCGAGATTCTTTTTGCGACTCGCTTCGCTCCTTACACGCATTCTCTCGGACTCCAACGTCTCTTCGATTACCGTCGGACCTTTTTCACCCGCAGCGCTAATCGCGTTTGGCTTTTTGATTTTGCTATTGCCGGTGTGCTTCAAGAACTACATCGCCCGCAAATACGTCTTATTTTGCATTCTCTGCTCGGCTGCGATTTTTGCATACAACAGTTATCATCAAATTTTGTACCCGTCTTGGACGCTCACTACCATTGACGTGGGGCAAGGCGACAGCCACCTCGTTAAAACACCTTCGAATAGGTACTTTCTCATCGATGCCGGCGACAACCGCAAAGTCGATTCCGGCAAAGATATCATCGTTCCTTTTTTGCACCACACGGGAGTCCTCAAGCTCGATGCGCTGATTATCACGCACCCCGACCAAGACCACTTTGGCGGAGCTCTTTCACTCTTAAAAATGTTCCCCGTGAAAGAAATTTGGGCTAGCGAATGCTCGCTAAAAGAACGCAAGCCCGACTGGCAAAAAGTCATCCAAGAAGCACGCAAACGAAACATTCCCATCCGCGACGTTCATCGAGGAATTTTGTGGAAAGAAAACTACTTCGAAATCAGAACCATCCACCCCGTCAAAGACGTTTGCACCGAAGCAAACGAAGGGAGCGTCACGCTTAGGCTAAAAGGACTCGGGCATTCCGCCGTGCTCACGGGAGACCTAACCGTTGCAGGTGAAAAAGAAATATTAAAGACAGACATTTATCTGAAAAGCGACGTGCTAAAGCTCGGGCACCACGGTTCCAAAACGTCGAGCAGCGTTCCGTTCGTGACCGCAGTCGCCCCAGCACACGCCATCATCCCCAGCGGACGACGCAACCGGTTCCGCCACCCGCATAAGCAAGTGCTGAACCGTCTCGACTCGCTCCATATACCCTACATCAACACCGCCAACAAAGGGACGATAACGTTCACGTTTGAGCGGGATTCTGTTTGGTATAGGACTATGCTGGAATGAGAATACGCTATCGCGAGTTACTAGCGCTTAGATAATGCAAAAAATGCCGGCATAAATGCCGACATGAGATTGTTACATTTCGTCACTTTAGAAACCCGAAGCGCTGAAAAAGCCCAACGCATTTACGGGCTCAAACCCCATGGCTCACCGCCCAAGGCTCGAAGTATTATATTCCCGATCGGGGTGTGCAGCCATTTCGTCGAGCTGGATTTGGTGAATCACGACGTGACCTTCGACGAGGCTTTTTTGCACATCGATAATACGCTGATTCCATGAACCGCGGAACTTGATATCCAGCGACTTTTTCGCCATGATAAACGGTCCGTCGATTAAGATATCCGCAAACGACAATAATTCAAAAAGCTCCGGCTTTTTAGGAGTGAGTTCCATCAGTTGTTCGTAAGTATATCCCGTAAAAATAACGAGATTGAGCCCGCGTTCCTTGATTTCACGAGCAAGCGGAACAAGCGCTGCCGCTTGATCCATCGGGTCGCCACCGCTGAACGTCACTCCGTCCAGCAGCGGGTTTTCCTTGATCATCGTGATGATGGCTTCGCGCTCAATAAAATGCCCCCCTTCGAAATCGTGGGTCTGCGGATTTTGACAGCCCGGGCAATTGTGATGGCAGCCCTGAGTAAAGACAGTCAAACGGATACCGGGACCATCGACAAACGATTCCGGCTCAATTCCAGCGATTTTTAAAGGAGGATATTCGGACATATTTAGAGTATAGACGAGAGA
>CAMZGI010000199.1 GCA_947306305.1 uncultured Fibrobacter sp. | reverse complement strand
GCGCTCCGTTCAAGTACTTCGCCGCTCGCCGCGACGAATGGGCTAAGACTGAATCTTACACCTATCCGGGTCCGATCCAGTACTGGGGTCCGAGCGAAGTTTGCGATATCACGAACTTCACGATCAAGCTCGAACGTGGTGCAATGAAGTAATTTTTACTTCAAAACTGCTTTAAAAATAAGATACTCCTGGCTTCCGCTGGGAGTATTTTTATTGTATATTAAAAAAATCACAATCAACAAAAGGGGTCAAAAAATGGCTTGTGCAAATTGCAAAATCCGCGCTCATTATGACAAGAATCCCAAATCCTTGATTGGCAGATTCTGGAGATTCCATATAAACTTTTGTCCAGGCTGGAAGAACTATCTCAAGAACCTTTCAGAAGAAGAGCGGATCGCCATCAAGGAAAAATACAACTTAAAATAAAGGAAAATGGCGGGCAAAGCCCGCCACTTTAATTTTCTAGCAACTGATAACCAGCAACTGTGCCGCCCACGCTACTGCTTATTCGCTTCGCTAGTGCTCAGCAAATAAGCGTCGATGAACGGGCGGATATTTCCGTCGAGCACGCCCGACGTATCGGACGTTTCGACACCCGTGCGGAGGTCCTTCACCAACTGGTACGGCTGCAACACGTAGCTGCGGATCTGGCTTCCCCACTCGACCTTCTTCTTCTCGGCCATGCGGGCGTCACGTTTCGCTTCTTCTTCCAAGCGGTAGTGTTCTGCAACCATGGTCTTGAGCATCTTGTAGCAGGTCTCGCGGTTCTGGATTTGCGAACGTTCCGTCTGGCAGCTCGCCATAATGCCTGTCGGCAAGTGGGTCATACGCACAGCGGAATCCGTCTTGTTGATGTACTGGCCACCGGCACCGCTACTGCGGTACGTATCCACGCGGACTTCGGACATGTCCAAATCAAATTCGATGTCTTCGTGTTCGGGGTACAGATAAACGGCGGTAAAGCTCGTATGGCGGCGAGCGTTCGCGTCGAACGGGCTAATGCGCACCAAACGATGAACGCCGATTTCAGAACGCAAGAGGCCGTAAGCGTTTTCGCAAGAGACTTCAATCGTAGCGCTCTTGAGGCCTGCATCTTCGGCTTCCTGAAAATCCACCACCTTGAAGTCCATCTTTTCACGTTCAAAGAAATGCGTGTACATGCGGAACAGCATCAAAGCCCAGTCTTGGGACTCCGTGCCGCCTGCCCCCGGATGGATAGACATCAGGCAAGCGCAAGCGTCGTCCGGTCCGTTCAGCATCTTCTTGAATTCCATCGCTTCGACTCTGGACTTCAATTCAGCGATGTCCGATTCAATCGTCTTAGAAAGGTCTTCGGACTCTTCGTCCTTCGACATTTCATAAAGTTCGGCGAGATCGTCGCAAGTCTGGGAAACTTCTTTCCAGGACTCCAAAAGCCCTTTGAGGTTCCCGATCTTTTTCATCATCGCCTGCGCCTTTTCCTGATCGTTCCACAGGTTCGGGTCGCCGGAATCTTTTTCAAGGACGTAGAGTTCTTCGGTCTTTGCCTCTAAGTCAAAGATACCCCCAGAGTTTATCAATGCGGCTGCGCAATTCGATAAGCCCGGTATGTGTAGTGTTGAACATAAGTGGTTAGTGGTTGGTGGTTAGTGGTTGGTGGTTAGGTTACAGGTCTCAGGTGTCAGGTTACAGAGTTTACTCTAGAAGAAATGTCATCCTGAGTGTAGAACCGTAGGCTCGGAATCGAAGGATCTAATTAGATTCTTTAGATTCTTCGACTTCGCTACGCTTCGCTCTAAGGGTATGAGTACGGGTGCCAATGGCACCCTTCGAGAATTCACAATTACGTTTTTAACACTTAATCAATCTCAAAGCCTTGCTTTGCAAGGCGACCTCACTACTCAGAGGGAGTCGAAGACGACCGCCCTCATCGCTCAAATTACTTGCTAGCACCGATTGCCTGAGGCGGTTCGTACTTCTTGTCGAGGTACTGGACCTTGTAGGTCTTGCCGAGTTCGTCGAGGTAACCCTTGAGCTTAGCCTGACGTTCCTGTTCGGCCTGCACACGGAGAATGTAGTCGATTTGGTGCTTGTAGCTTTCGAACTTGCCGTCGTTCTTTTCGGTAAGCATAAAGATTCCTACACCGTCTTTATCGGTATAGACTTCAGTAATTTCGCCAACCTTAATTTTGCTCACAGCCTTTGCAAAGGCATCGCCCTTAGACTTGGCAACGAACTTAGCCATCACGCCGCCAGTCTTTTTAGCGGTCTGGTCATCGCTGTAAATCGCAGCAAGCTGAGCGAACGTAGCCTTCTTGGCACGAACCTGGGCTGCAAGACCCTTCAGCATGTCCTTGGCATCGTTAATTTCTTGAGCGCTCTTGCCCTTGGTGTAAATAATAATGCGAGCACCGCTGATAGTGTCGTTGATAACGACCTTGGACTTGTTGAGTTCCCAGAAAGCCTGAAGCTGTTTTTCGGTCGGATCAGTCGGATACGGAACCTTCTTTTCGAGGATGACTTCGCTCTTGAGCTGGTCTTCGATCTTAGACTTGAACTGAGCCATCGTCGTGTTGGTCTTCTTGAGTTCCTTCATGAATGCATCTTCGCTCGGGAACTGCTTCTTGAAGAGAGCGGTAAGGCTATCGACCTTGGCTGCAGAAACCTTAATGCCGAGCTTCTTGGCTTCGAGCTTGATGAGTTCCTGGCCCACGAGGTTATCAACAACCGCATAGCGAAGTTGGGTCATCATTTCTTCAGTGAGCTTCTGACCTGGAGCCTGCTGAGCGCCGAGCATCTGGGCAAGGCTATCGATTTTGCCTCCAGAAATACCCGTCTTTTCGACACGGATGACATCCATACTTTTCGTATTCAATAACTGAGCAGAGGCAATGCCTGCTGTAAGGAGCACGGCTGCGACACCACGAGAAATGAGTTTAAGAGACATTATTATTCCTTTTATAAAAATTCAAGGGTTTTAAAATTCAAGGCTTAATATAGAAAACTTAAAACAAGCAAAGCGTATCATGCACGCGATTTTACGCAAACAAAACAATGTTCCGACAAAAAATTGAAGATAAAACTTGTTTTTGCTAAATTATTGCACATGAAGAAGATTAAAGTATGGACATTACAAGGCAAATGGACCGGCGATTTCGAGTCCAATAACAAGTGGTACAAAGAAGAAGCGCTCAAGCTCAAGGGCAAGGACATCGATTTGCTCGTCCTCCCGGAACTGTTCCACACCCCGTACTTTCCGTTCGAGGAAAATGCAGACTTTTTTGACCTCGCTATCGAAAAAGACCACCCGATTGTCAAAGAATGGCAGAACATCGCCAAGGAACTGAACGCCGTTGTAGTATTCCCGTTCTTCGAAAAACGCGCTCGCGGAATTTACCACAACTCGGCTTTCGTCTTTGAACGCGACGGAAGCATTGCAGGGCTTTACCGCAAGAGCCACATTCCCGACGATCCGGCTTTTTACGAAAAATATTACTTTATTCCAGGTGACACCGGTTTTGAGCCCATCAAGACAAGTGCAGGAACTTTGGGCGTGCTCATTTGCTGGGACCAGTGGTTCCCCGAAGCAGCTCGCATCATGAGCCTCAAGGGTGCCGACGTGCTTATTTATCCGACCGCCATTGGTTGGATGGACAGCGAACCCAAAGAAATCTACCCGCGTCAACAAGACAGCTGGATGACCGTCATGCGCGGACACGCGATTGCAAATAGGACATTTGTCATCGCAGCAAACCGCTCTGGTGTCGAAGGACACCTCACGTTCTGGGGCACAAGCTTTGCTGCCGCTCCAGACGGATATTTTTTGCAAAAATGCGACCCAGAATTTTTGGGTGCAAGCTACGTAGAACTCGACCTCGCCGAAACCGAAGAAAATCGCCGCTGGTGGCCGCATTTCCGCGACCGCCGCGTGGATTTGTACAAGGACATCCTCAAAATTTGGGCGGACTAGGGCGGCGGAGCCGCAGTAGGAAGTAGACGGTAGGAAGTAGACTGTGGTTAGTGGTTGGTGGTTAGGACGAAATGCACGAAGTGCATGATACATTTCCTAGTGCCTACAACCTGAAACCTGTAACCTGAAACCTTTTTAATGGATTTATAATATGGCAACAAAATCTTCTGTCCGTTATCCGGCGGAATGGGAACAGCAGAGCGCAACATGGCTTGCATTCCCGCATAACAAGACGAACTGGTATGGCGAACGCGGCGAAAAGATTCGCTGGTTCTATGTAGAACTTATCCGCAATATCACAAATTTCCAGCCGGTAAACGTTCTCCTTCCGAGCAAAGACTTTTTGACGGACGAAGAAAAATCGGCACTCGCCGACTGTCCATTCCCAGCCAAGTTCATCGTCCTCAAGACGAACGATATTTGGATTCGCGACTACGGTCCGTTCTTCCTCAAAAAAGGCGACAAAAAAGTCATTGCCGAAACTTGCTTTAACGCTTGGGGTGCAAAGTTCCCGCCATGGGGACTCGACAACGCGATTCCGCAGAAGATTGCTAAAAAGACGGGATTGCCGCTTGTCGAAAGCGTTCCCTACATCTTTGAAGGCGGCGCTATCGAAGTCAACGGAGACGGTCTTGGAATCACGACAGAGGACTGCCTTATTGGCAAGAACCGCAACGCCGATAAAGATTTGAACAAAGTCGCAAAAGCATTAAAGAAGGCCTTTGGACTCAAGGATTTGCTGATTCTCCCCCACGGGCTCCACGGCGACCACACGGACGGACACATCGACAACGTCGCACGCTTTGTTGCAAAAGACAGGCTCGTCATGTGCATGACCGAAAACAAGCGTTCCGCCAACGCCCCCATTTTGAGCGAAGCCAAATTCATCATCGAAAAATGGCTCAAAAGGTACTACGAAAACGCCCAAGTCGATACGCTCCCGCTCCCACCGCAAAGAGTTCTCGATGACGGACAAATTCTCCCGGCGTCGTACATGAACTTCATTTACGTGAACGGCGGACTCATCTTCCCCAAGTACAAGAGTCCGAACGATGCAGTTGCAAAGAAATACTTCGAAAGTGTTTATCCAGACCGCAAGGTAATTGGAATCGATTGCCGCACCGTCATCGAAGAAGGCGGAAGCCTCCACTGCATGAGCAAGCACGAGAGCGA
>CAMZGI010000198.1 GCA_947306305.1 uncultured Fibrobacter sp. | reverse complement strand
ACTTTCAAGGATTTTTTGAAAAAAGGCGTAGAATTTGTTGGCGAAAGATGTTAAATATCAAACAATGATATTATCGCCGATTTATTTCAACGAGCGACCTTTAAAATCGTAAGCTTTCACCTCACGTTTCGAGCCATCTTCATCGCCAAAATTCACGTACAACATTCCATTTTTACGATAGACCGCACTGCCATAAACATTCGCTGGAGCACGAACCGCCTTGCGGATAGAAACCGTCGAATCTTTCGTCGGAATTTTTTCGTCCTTGCCTAGCAAACGCCACACCTGATACCACGGCCAGTCATCATCCCAGCTCTGCACAACGCGTTCGCCGTCGGTAGTTGCTCGCAAGTAATGCCCGCTGTTCTGCATCTTCATACGAACAACGTTCCCTTCGTAGCCCGATTGCTTTTCCAAACCAATTTTTTGGTGGCTACCGCCATTCCACTTGTAAAGCCCCGCCGAAGCACCCGCGTCAGTTTTTTCGTTCGGAATTTCAACCACCACATCGCCAAAGTTGATACGGTATGCCGAACCCGAAAGCGGCGTAATCGTCGCAATGGCATTATCGCCCTTGCAATCGCCAAGCACCAGTTTGCCCTCGGAATTCTTAACCATGCAAGTTCCAAAGTTCATCGACATGATTCGTACGGTATCGGACTTCGCAGGTTTCGCCTGCCACACACGCACCCAGTCCGCTTCGAAATACGCTGGCTTGTCCGCCGTAATTTCAATGTCATCGCCAGCCCAGCCGCCAATCGCAAGATTCACGATGATGTACTGAGCCGAAAGCTGCTTGATTTCTGTTGGGCGGTTATAGCTTGCAAACTTTTTGTCGTCAAAGTAAAAGCTAAGAGTCGATTCGTCCCACTCCACCGCGTAAGTATGGAACCCCGCAGAGCGATCTACGTTATCGTCCTTGTGTCCGCCAAAAGACGCCTCGTGGTCCCACGCCGAGCCATGACTGTTATACCAGCTCGGGTCGGTGTAATGCAAATAGTAATGATGCTGCTTGCGAGATGCCGGAATTTCGAGAATGTCAATTTCGGGAGGCCAGCCATCTTGCAAAGTCCAGAACGCAGGCCAAGTTCCCTTTTGTGAAGGAGCCTTGAAACGCCCCTCGATGTAGCCATACTTGACTTCAAATTTGCCCTTGGTATCAATCGCGCCCGAAGTGTAATCGACCGGAATTTCTTTGTTATTGAACTTAGCCGTTTTTCCATTGGCTTTAGGGTGCTTTTTCTTTTCGCCCTTGAGCTTGAGCGTTCCATCGGAGACAATCACGTTCTCTTCGGCACAATACGCACGGTGGTTGTGGGTCGGACCCCAGTTGTAAGTCGGGTTCCACTTTTTCTTGTCAAGCGAAGTGCCGTCAAAGTTATCCTCGAACACGAGATTCCAGCCGCTAATATTCGCCGGCGGATCCGCAAAAACATTCGCAGACAAAAAAGCAAATGAAGCAATAATTATTTGTTTCGCAACGACCCCGGAAACAGCCCGGGACAGGCTAAAAAATTTTTTCATACCCAAATCCAATCCTCTATCTCCACCCCACACTAAATATACTTACACCAAAGGATTTAACAAAGTAAAAAATACATCACTGGATGGGGCTATAAGCCCCTCCCCTTTGGCTCGGTCATACCCAAGCACGCTTGGGTGCGACTCTCGCCTTTCGGGTAGTCTTCGACTCCGCCTAACGCCTCCGCTCAGGATGACAAGCTCATACCTCAAAGGCACGAAGTGCCGACCTCAAAGCTCGCACCTACTAATTTTTCACGCAACGGATGGAGAGTCCTTCAGTTTTCTTCATCGTGTTGACAATCGCATTCTCATTGCTGCAATTCAGTTCGAAGCTGAAAGCCAAGGTATCCGCACCAGCAGAGATATCAGGCTCTGTCGAAGACCACATGTACGCACTGCAGCCATGATTCGTAAAACCATCCTGAACCCTGGTGGAGAACTTCCTGCCCGCCGGGAGTGCCGTAAAGCCAAAGTCATCCGTACCGCTGCCATTGTTTTCCCAACCGTTCACAGACTTGAGCACGTTCGCGCCAGTCCAAGCAATCGGGTTCAGAGTATCGGCACCAACCGCTGTCAACAGAGCCTGCCAATCATCTTTTGTAGGCAAACGCCAGCCTTCGGGGCAAACCCTCTTCGCCACTTTCCACGTGTAAAGGCGACCCGCCGATTCGCAGTTTTCAGGCTTATCCCAATAGCACCAGTCGTTCTTGATAGAGCTCGGAGCCCCTTCGATGTCGAAGTAGTTCAAGTTTTCGGCCATCCATACCTGACCGCCGATTGTCGTAGTCTTATAGACAATCCCGTCGCGCGGATCCGTCATTTCGCCATAAGCAAAATTCGGATTCATGTGCGATTCCTTGGGGTCGTAAAAATGCCAAACGCCCACGCTATCCGGGTCATGGCTAGCCGTGTCCATCGTCACCCCGTCTGGGAAAAGGATGTCAAAAACATCCGCAGAAGACAACGCGGCTTCACTCGAAGACGATGCAGCATCCACTTCGCTAGAAGCTATAAATTCGCTACTAGATGATTCGCTTTCTACAGCATTCTTAGCTGCCATCACATCGCCAGCACCAGCCAACATTCCGTTCTCGTCGTAGTTCCAGCCATCAGTGCAAGCTGAAAACGCGGCTATAAAAGCCAACGCCGCAATGGATTGTAATTTTTTCTTGGACATACCGCACCTCTCTCCGATTTTTTTTCTAATCTATATTTTTTGGTTCAAAAACGCAATAAGCAGCTTTGAGTAACGAGCTATGAGCCGTGAGTTTTTCGCTTTTTACAGCAATTTCTTTGCTTACTCATAACTCATCGCTGACAGTTCACGGCTTCTAGTCGTCTTTGACGCAACGGACTGACATAAAGGCGTTCTTGTCGTCATAGTACAGGAACACCTTGTCATAGTCGTAGAACAACTTCATGTAGAACGCGTTATCGTCACTCTCCTCTGTAGAACTCCAAAAGAACGCGAAGAGACCCTCGCCGTAGTAAGAGGTCTTGAAGTTGCTGTAAGCAACGGGCAACGCAGAAAACGAGTATTCATCAAAACCATTGCCGCTTTTATACCATCCGCTTTTTGATTTCAGCTTTGCTCCCACTGTTAATTGACCTCCACCGGCAGCGAACAAAGTTTCAAACTCCGCTTTTGTCGGCAAGTGCCATCCGCTAGGGCAAGCCGTTTTTGCAGCAGCCCACGTGTAAAGGCGACCGTACTTGGAGCAGTTAGACATTTTATTTTTGTAGCAGTAACCTTTCGCTGTTTCGTAGTTCAGGTTTTGCGCCATCCACGTTTGGGAACCGATGGTGACAGTCTTGTAGGACTGGCCGTCGCGGGAGTCTTTTATGGAGCCTTTAGTCACCGTTGACGGGTCAACGTTTTTTTGCGCAATACTAGAGACAGAGGTGGATGAAGATGCAACAATTTTTTTCGACGAGCTAGATTCGGGCTTTACACGGGAAGAGGATTTATCGTTCGATAATCCGTCCCCGCAGGCGATAAGAAAACATGCCGCACATAGGAATGCACAAAAAGAAATTTTATTCATATTAAAGAATATAATAAACAACATGCAAAAAAAACTCCGCAAAAAAATGCGGAGCTTTTAAAATTCAATTTTTTGCACAAGCGCAAAATTCTAGAATTCAATTTTTTCTTAGAGGCGAGTGAGACAAGGCGCGAGCCCCCGTAGCGTACTAAGTCGTACGTGAGGGGGCGAGCAACGCAGTATCGCGAAGCCTATAAGGAAAAATTACTTGTCCGTGAGGACTGCGACGCCCGGAAGAACCTTGCCTTCCAAGAGTTCGAGAGAAGCGCCACCACCCGTAGAGGTGTGGGTCACCTTCTTGTCAGCGCCGTACTTCTTGGCAGCCGTAGCGGTATCGCCACCACCGATCACGGTGATTGCGCCAGCAGCGGTTGCTTCGACGATAGCGTCAGCCATGGCCTTGGTAGCCTTTTCGAAGGCTTCGAATTCAAACACGCCAGCAGGACCGTTCCAAACGATGGTCTTTGCAGACTTGATAGCGTCAACGAAAAGCTTGGTAGATTCAGCGCCCACATCGAGGCCCATCCAGCCAGCCGGAATGCCTTCGGCGTCAGAGACAGCCTTGGTAGCAGCGTCGGCAGCGAACTTGTCAGCAGCGATGTAGTCCACCGGGAGGATGATTTCCTTGCCAGCAGCCTTAGCCTTAGCCATGAGTTCCGGAACGAGCTTGGCACCTTCTTCGTCGAACAAAGAAGAACCGATTTCGATGTTGTTGAGAACCTTCTTGAAGGTGAAAGCCATGCCACCGCCGATGATGATCTTGTCGGCCTTGTCGAGGAGGTTGTTGATGAGCTGGATCTTGTCAGCGACCTTTGCACCGCCGAGGATGGCGAGGAACGGACGCGGAGGATTGTTGAGCACCTGGTCGAATGCCTTGAGTTCCTTGTTCATGAGGAAACCGGCGGCACGCTGCGGAAGTTCAACACCAGTCATAGAAGAGTGGTCGCGGTGAGCGGTACCGAAAGCGTCGTTCACATAAACGTCAGCGAGCTTGGTGAGGCTTGCGCGGAAGGCCTTGACGGCTTCCTTGTCGGCCTTTTCCTTAGTTTCGGTGCCATCGGCGTTCTTGATCTTGCGCTTGCCTTCTTCTTCGATGTGGAAGCGGAGGTTTTCGAGGAGGATGATTTCACCCGGCTTGATAGCGGCGCAGGCAGCTTCGACTTCCGGACCCACGCAGTCGGAGAGGAACTTCACCGGCTTCTTGATGAGTTCTTCGAGCTTCTTGGCAACCGGAGCGAGCGTGTACTTCATGTTCTTTTCGCCATTCGGACGGCCGAGGTGGGAAGCGAGCACGACGGCTGCACCCTTGTCGAGAGCGTACTGGATGGTCGGGAGAGCGGCTTCGATACGCTTGGTGTTGGTGATTTCGCCAGTCACCTTGTCCTGCGGAACGTTGAAGTCGACACGGATGAACACGCGCTTGCCGGCGAGTTCGAGATCTTCAATAGAAAGCTTTGCCATTATAGCACCTTCTTTTTAGGGTTAAAAATTTACGGGGGAAAATATAGAAACTTTTGCGTAGGGCGAACAAAGCGGAGCTGCTTGCAGATCCATTTT
>CAMZGI010000197.1 GCA_947306305.1 uncultured Fibrobacter sp. | reverse complement strand
ATTATGGTGTCAGAATATGACATTCTAGGGGACTTCCACTTTTTTAGGCAAATTCCGTTGAAAATTTTATCAAACTAATGATTTTTTTGTAGTGCGAACAACCCACGCACTGTTGTGCATCCCTTTGGTTTATTGTTTCAGCTTTTGACCTTTTAAATCTCTTTGTTTGTTGTAATTTGACAGAAAAATAGGCTATATTTACAAAAAAGCCCATTATTATGTCCTACGAATACAGCGAAAACATTCTTGTTCAAGAGAGCGCCGGAAACCTGCTGCAGGAGCTGGGGTGGCGTGTTGTTTTTGCCTATAATCTTGAGGTTCTTGGGGATAATGGTACATTTGGGCGAAAGTCGTATCGCGACGTTCTTTTGCTCCGCTTTTTTAAGGTTGCCCTTCAAAAATTGAACCCTTGGATAAACCAAAATCAGATTGAAGAGGCTGTTCAAAAATTTACGGCGACACTTAGCACATCTTCGCTTTTGCAAATCAACGAAGAAAAGTACGGATTCATCCGCGATGGCATTCCGGTGACGATAAAAAAGCCGAATGGCCAAAGCGATGAAAAGCGGGCTTTAATTGTCGATTTTAACAATCCGTCGAATAATGATTTCCTTGCCGTGAAAGAGATGAAGATTCATGGCGAGTTGTACCATCGTCGTACGGATATTGTTGGTTTTGTAAACGGCATTCCGCTTTTGTTTGTCGAACTTAAGCGAAACGATGTGGCTGTGCAAAATGCCTACGACGATAATTATACTGATTACCTATCGACTATCCCGCAGCTGTTCTATTACAATGCCTTCTTAATGCTCTCAAATGGTTTTGAGGCGAAAGTGGGAACACTCGGAAGCAAATTTGAATTTTTCCATGAATGGAAACGCCTTAAAGAAGATGACGCGGGTTCAGTGGCGCTTGCCACGATGCTCAAAGGCATTTGTCGAAAAGAAACCTTTATTGATTTGCTTGAAAACTTTATCCTTTATGACCACAGCGATGGCCATACGGTAAAAATCCTTGCAAGGAATCATCAGTATCTTGGCGTGAACGAAGCGTTCGAAGCTTATAAGAACCGCAAACTCCGTAAAGGTAAACTTGGTGTGTTTTGGCATACGCAAGGGAGCGGCAAAAGCTATTCGATGCTTTTCCTTTCGCAGAAAATTCGCCGCCGTACGGACGGTTCTCCGACAATTGTCGTGTTGACGGATCGCGATGAACTGAACAAGCAAATCAGTGAAACTTTTGAAAATTGTAAAATGCTTGGCGGTGTAAAAGCATCCAAGTTTATCGCTACAAGCGGAAACGACCTTATTAAAAAACTAAAGGCTAATCCGAGTTTCATCTTTACGCTGATTCAAAAGTTCAACAAAAAGGATTTGGAGCCGATTCATCCTGATCATGATATTTTGATTTTGTCGGATGAAGCACACCGTAGCCAGAACGGAATTTTTGCGGAAAACATGTGCAACTTGTTGCCTGATGCCTCTCGTTTGGGCTTTACGGGTACTCCGCTTTTAAAAGACGACAATATTACCGAACGCACATTCGGTGGTTACATTTCGATTTACGATTTTAAGCGTGCTGTAGAAGATGGTGCGACGGTCCCTCTCTATTACGAGAACCGTGCCGATAAAATCAAGGAACTCAAGAATCCTGAAATTTCGGACAAGATTTTGGATGCCATCGAAAAAGCGGACCTTGACCCTGATGCTCAAGAAAAACTGGAAAGGGATTTTGCCAAGGAATATCACCTGCTTACGGCTGAACCCCGCTTGCGTGCTGTCGCAAAGGATTTCGTCAAACATTATTCCGACCTTTGGACTAGCGGAAAGGCGATGTTTGTTTGCCTGAACAAGGTTACGTGCGTTCGAATGTTCAATTACGCCCAAGAATATTGGGCAGAAGAAATCAAGCACCTCGAAACCATTTGCAAGCAGGCTACACAGCAAGAGGCTCAAGAACTGAATCGTAAAATCCAGTGGATGCGTGAAACCGAGATGGCTGTTGTCGTGAGTGACGAACAGAACGAACAGCAGACTTTTGCAAAATGGGGCTTGGACATTGTTCCGCATCGAACAAAAATGGAAAAACGTGAACTTGACAAGGAATTCAAGGATTCCAATAGCAAGTTCCGTATAGTCTTTGTCTGTGCGATGTGGCTTACCGGTTTTGATGTAAAGAGCCTTAGTTGTCTTTATTTGGACAAGTTGTTAAAGGCTCATACTCTCATGCAGACGATTGCCCGTGCGAACCGCGTAAACGAAGGCAAAAGCAACGGCTTGATTGTGGATTATGCAGGTATTGTGAAGGCTTTGCGTAAGGCTCTTGCGGATTACACGAATAAGGTTTCTGGTTCCGGTAACGATCCTACCATTGATAAAGAAGAGCTTTTAAAACGCATTGTAGAAGTGGTCGCTAAAACAGAATGTTTCTTGGATGGCTGCAACGCGAATTTAAAGAGCATAATCGAGTCTAAGAATTTTGACAAACTTGCTGCAATCAAGGATGTTGAAAATGCGGTTTGCTCTACGCTTGAAAACAAGAAAACTTTTAGCACGTATGCCGCAGAACTTGTGCGATTGATGAAATACACGAATCGCGACGATGTGACAAGTGAAATTCGTGCGAAGTTTAAAGCGATTGATGCTGTTGCTCGCGACTTGAAAACTAAACGTCGTCATGTGACAAATGTGGATTTGATGGTTCAGCTGAACCAGATTATGAACGAGTATGTTGATGTCGTTAAGAATGACAAGAAAAAGTCTAAACAGTTCGACATTAGCAAAATCGATTTTGATTTGTTGCGTCGTGAATTTGCGAAGGCAAAACGACAAAATTTGTTATTCCGCGATTTGGAAGAATTGATAAAGGATCGCTTGGCTGTGATGCTTGCGCAGAATCCGTTCCGCATTAATTATTACGATCGCTACCGTGAAATTATTGAGGCTTACAACAGCGAACAGGATCGTGCAACGATTGAAAAAACATTCATGGACTTGATGAACCTTGCGGCAAGCATGAATGAGGAAGAACAACGCTATGTGCGTGAGGGCTTCAAGAACGACGAAGAACTTTCGCTTTATGACATGCTCTTCAAAGATGATTTGAGTAAGCAGGACATTAAAAAGATCAAGGAAGTGGCTGTAGATTTACTCCAAAAGGTTAAGGCAAAAATTGCTGAATTTGACCATTGGACAGACAAACAAGAAACAAAGGCTGCTGTCGATAACTTGATTCGCGATACGCTGTGGAGCGAACTTCCTGAAAGCTTTGATGAGCTCTCTATTTCGGAATACCGCCAGCGTATTTATGAGTATGTTTATACCCACTATAAGGTTGCATAACGGTTGCAATTAAATTTTTATAAGGACCAAAATGGATAATAAGAGCTTAAAGAAACTTGAGGCGGATTTGTGGGAATCTGCGGATTTACTCCGTGCCGATTCCAAGTTGACTTCGAATCAATATTGTATGCCTGTTTTGGGCCTGTTGTTTTTGCGTTATGCCTATGGGCGCTTCAAAAAGGTTGAAGCCGAACTGCTGAAAAATCGCCCGAGTCGAGGCGGTCGCGTTCTCCCCATCGAGGCGAGTGACTTTGTTTCGAAGAGCGCCTTGTTCCTCCCCAAAGAAGCCCAGTTTGATTATCTGGTAAACTTGCCTGCAAACATTGCTTCTGCAAAGCTCAAGAATGTGCATGGTCAGCCGCTCAACAGCCTTGGCGAAGTGGTGAATAATGCCATGGAACTAGTCGAGGCTCAAAGCGAAAAATTGAAGGGTGTGTTGCCCAAGACTTACACCGACTTTAAGGATAATCTTCTCGCTGAACTTTTACGCACTTTCAACAACAATGCGTTGGATGATGTGGGCGGCGATGTAATGGGTCGCATTTACGAATACTTCCTCAGTAAGTTTGCAAAGAACATTGCTAGTGATGACGGCGTTTTCTTTACCCCGAAATCATTGGTGAAGATGATTGTGAATGTGCTGGAGCCCTCGTATGGTGTGCTTTTGGACCCTGCTTGCGGAAGTGGCGGCATGTTTGTGCAGACGGGTGATTTCGTGAATGCTGCCGGGATGGCTAGCAACGAGACCATGACTTTTTACGGCCAAGAAAAGGTGGAATACAATGCCCAGCTTTGTTTGATGAATATGGCTGTGCATGGTCTTACCGGAGTTGTCAAGTCTGGCGACGAGGCAAATTCCTTCTATCACGATGCTCATAATTTGACGGGGCAGTGCGATTATGTGATGGCGAATCCGCCTTTCAATGTGGATAAGGTTAAGGCCGAAAGTTGCCAAAGTGCAGGGCGACTGCCGTTTGGTTTGCCTGCCGTCAACAAGGATAAAGAAATTGGCAACGGCAACTACCTTTGGATTTCTTATTTCTATAGCTACCTGAACGAAAAAGGTCGTGCTGGCTTTGTGATGGCGGCCTCGGCAACGGATAGCCAGAGCAAGGACAAAGATATCCGCGAAAAACTCGTGGCGACAGGTCATGTGGATTGCATGATAAGCGTTGGCAACAACTTCTTTTACACCAAGAGTTTGCCTTGCACATTGTGGTTCTTTGACAAGTGCAAAAAGAAGAGTATCAAGGACAAAGTTCTTTTTATTGATGCCCGCAATTATTACACCGTTGTGGATCGCACCTTGAATGAATGGAGCGAATGGCAACTGAAAAACTTGAACGCTATCGTATGGCTTTATCGTGGAGAACTTGACAAGTATCAAAGCTTGCTTGCGGAATACCGCACTACGCTTCTTTCTTACGCTGATGAAACCGACGATACAAACCTTGAAAAGATTCTCCGCAAGACATCCAAGATTGCGAAGCAAGTAGAATTGCTCAAGGAATATCGCGAAACTCTCCGTGCCGAAGCAAAAGCATCTGTAGATGCTGCCGATAAAAAGAGCAAGAAAAAGACTCAGGAAGAATGGGACGCGCGTCTTGCAGAATTTGATGAAATTCTGAATGTGGCAAAAGAAGCCGATTGGCTTTATGAAAAGTTCGGTGACGGAAAATACAAGGACATTCTTGGCCTTTGCAAAATTGCGACCCGTGCAGAAATTGCCGAAAAGAACTTTAGCCTTACTCCCGGTGCGTATGTAGGTGTTGCCCCCGTTGAAGATGACGGCGTGGACTTTG
>CAMZGI010000196.1 GCA_947306305.1 uncultured Fibrobacter sp. | reverse complement strand
GCTGCGGCAAAATCGCCACGCGCAAACCCTCGTGTTCCAAAAGTCGTCCGACAACTGCATGCCCAAAGCAAGGGTGGTCAACGTAAGCGTCGGCGCTGATGATAATCACGTCAACGTAATCCCAACCGAGTTCGTCCAGGTCTTCTTTGCAAATGGGTAAAAATCGAGGATCGTACATAGTTTAGCTACTCCGGATTTCCTTTGATGCATCGGACGGAAAGTCCGTAATATTTGTATGTCAATGCAACCATGGTGTAATCTTGGAACCTGCCAAAATCGACGAAACCTGCATATTCTTGGTAGGGGTCAGTCGATGTCCAGAATTTAGATACCGATCCTTCTCCATTGAACCCGTCTGGGACTCCAATTCCTGCAGCGATAACGGAAAATCCGTGTTCATTTGTATTGGGTAGCCCGTCTTGCCATGTATCTATGGCTTTCAATAAAGTGCCTGAGCAATGGTAGTATTCGGGTTCGCCTTCGTTAATTTCTATTTCGCAAGTGTGGTCTTCTATAAGTTCGAACCAATCGTCTGCGGTGGGCAAGCGCCAGCCTTCGGGGCAAGCTTTTTGAGCCGCTTCCCAGTTGTAGAGCCTTCCATATTTTTGACAATAAAGTGTGTCGTTGTTGTAACACCAGCTTTGCGCAATGGAGTCGTTCTCGGTTTTAAAATCTATGTTCTGTGCAGTCCATACGTTGTTGCTAATGACGACAGTGCTGTAAACTTTATTATTTCGTTTGTCTAAAAGTTCGCCGTATGACACTTTGGGATTCAAGTATTCCATGGTCACGCAGTCATATTCTTTGCAATCGTAAAACCGAAGCGAGGCGCTAGATTTGGGAATGCTTGAACTGGAGCTTGCTATGGAACTTGAAGATTCTTCGCTTGACGAAATTGCAGACGAAGAATTCGGCTTTGAACTGCTCGATGATTTTGCGTTGCTAGAGGATGATTTTTTTTCGCTCGAAGAGCTTTTTTCTTCTGCTTTGTAAGAAAAGTAAATGACGTTTTTGAGCGGTCGCGAAATGGAACTGGAAGACTCTTCGATTGGAGTTATTTCAATGATTTCGATAGAACTGGAATTGCTGCTCTCTTCGGTTGCTTCGGTAACATCGTCGCTACAAGCTGTGACGATTGCGCAGATAAATAATGCATAAATCCAAATTCTATTCATTTTATAAAAGTATATAAAATAATGCTTTGCGTGTCAGCCTGTCTTTAAGAACTAGGCTCTGCCAGCCAACTGCGCTTCTCGCATGGAATAAACACAGCCGCAGAAATTCTGGCGGTACAGGTTGTATTCGTGCGAAAGTTGGATGGAACGCTTGTAGCCGCCCTTTTTCTTGAAGTCGCTGGGGAGTCGCTTGATGCCGTATATGTCGCATTGCTCTTGCACGACTTCGTTGAGTACTTGTGCGTCCTTCATCGGGCTGATGGTGAGCGTCGTCGTGAAGTAGTCGCAGTTCAGTTCTTTGGCGAGCTTGGCGGATTCGGCGAGTCGCAGTTCAAAGCACTTGCGGCAGCGCTTGCCTCCTTCGGGTTCTTGTTCCAAGCCACGTGCCACATCGTAAAATTTTTTCGGGTCGTATTCGCCCTCGATGAGCGTGACTGGATATTTTGTCTTAAATTCAGCGACGAATCGTTTAATTTCGTTTACGCGGTGCTGGTATTCTTCGGCGGGGGCGATGTTCGGGTTGTAATAGAATAAAGTAATTTTAAAATATTGAGAAAGGTATTCAATCGTGTAGCTGCTGCATGGCGCGCAACAGGCGTGCAACAAAAGCGTCGGGACTTCGCCCGTCTTTTCGAGACGGCGGATGATGCGATCTAAATCAACCTGATAGTTATGTTTCGGCTCCATCACGCAATCGTCCCTACCGCAACAATCCAAAAACAGATGGTCGATGCGATGGCAAGCGTTCCCATAACACGACGTTCCTTTACGCTCAAACTAAACAAAACCGTAGCTGTATAAAATGTGAGATAAACTGCAAAGAAAAAGGCGAGGATTCTCGTGATCCCAAACGGGATGAGTTCGGGCAGCACATGCCCAGCACTTAAAATCGTAAAAAGCGCTACAAACTGCATGATAATCGGCAACACAAAAGCCCTGCGGACTTCGGGCGGAACCACTTTATGGCGACCGTTCATGGCGTACATGCCAAGCGGAGCCCCCAGCGCAAGTGCGATATTTAGTGCGATAGACGGCAAAAAAAAGACGGATCCGACAATGGCTGCGATTAAAAACATGTCATCAAAATTAAAAAAGATTCTATAAAAAAAGGAATCCTTCAGGCAAAGGAGGTAACCTAAAGGATTCCGAGAGTGTTAGGATAGTATAATAATAGCTTTCTTAGAGCCAAAAAAACGAGAAATTTCGCAAAAAAATGGTTACATTCGTGTCCAGCGACCGAAAATCGTAAGTTTTTGGGAATATTTGTCTCAAAATTTGAATTTTGCTTGGAGGTGAGCGTAGTTTGGGCCCAATTTTTTCGTCTTTTTCTTCTTAAAAGCGAACAAAAAGTCGCAACCGAAGTGGTCATTTTCGATTTTAATCTCGTTTTGGAGGGTGATATTCTGTGCAGGGTTGGCATCAGGGAGTGCGATTACGATCTTGACGAATGTGTTTTTTGATTGGCGGTAAGTTGCTCCTAGCTCAATTTTTGGCGGATTTGTGCCATCCGCGAATCGGATTTTTGCACTGGACTTGAGGGTGAGGTGCTCCCAACTGGATTCGATTGTGCCTTTCCATTCGGTGGCGCCGCAATTTTCGCTTGCTTCGACGCAGGTTGCATCTAGGCTAGCTCGCAGTTTTTGCGGACCGGTGGCGAGTGACATTTTGAATCGTGCGCTGACGGAGTCTGTTCCGACGGGGCTTAGCGTTCGGATTTTTGCGGAGACGACGGTGTTTAGCGCTTCAGGGAATTGAAGGTTTACGGTTTGCGATGCCCAGAGCCAGTTTTCGACAATACCTTTGCTCAAGTTGAGTCCTTGCGGCACGGAGTCGCCGTGGAGGTAGGCGGTCGTTTTCCACGAAAGGTGTTTTTCCTCGCTTTGCAGTTGGATTTTGACGAGGGGGCGGTCTTGCCCGAACTGATACCATGCCGAGATTTGCCCAAGCGTAGTGCTGGCTTGCAATGAGGCTGCGTTTGCGTTCGGGAGCTTCCAGTAAGAGGCGGCAATTTTGTTGTGGCGGTCCGCTGCGAATTCAATTTGCGAGTGGAATGTTTTGGATGTATCGAGTGCTGCTCCGAACCGGAACATGCCGACGGGGAAGAAAAGTGCAGTGCCCCATAGCGTGTCTAACGGCAAATGGCTGTGCAATTCTAGTGTGGAAATTTGTCCGAAATGAGCTTCGAAATTATCGCGGTGGTAAGACAGTAGTTCTTGCGAACCTAAACGCAATTTGAAATAGTAAAACTGAATTTGAAGTTCCTTGTGCTGTTTTTTCAGGTGACCTTCGGAGTTGTATTGTGCTTTGTACGCAATGCTCCCGTGAGGAATGATGGACGGCACGGCTTGCTTTGTCGGCTGCTTGGTTTTGCGTTTTTTGCGAGGTCGTTTCGGTTGCTGTGCTTGCGTTTGGATGTTGTTCGAAATACAGGGCTCTTGGGCGTAAAGTTCGGCTAATAGGCATGCTTCGTCGTAATTTTCTTCTTCGAGTCGCGAAAATATTTCTTCGGCTTCTTCGGGCGTGATGATGCCGTCGTCCCACCATTCAAAAACTTGGGATTCGTCGAGTGGCGGGGGAGTTTGCTCTCCGTTTGTGGTTGTTGTAGCGTCTGGTGCATGCGATGCTTGAGCAAGTGAAATTTGTGCAGTTGCTGCAATAAAGACGATGGCGAAAATTAAAATTGATTTGGTCAAGGGTTACCTCCTCTATATATACACGCAGAAGAGGAACTTTTGGACTAAAAAATTATTGTAATTCTTTCTAAATTTTGAATATGGCAAATTCATCCTGGTCGAAAAATTCCAAATCTCGTGCAAATGCGGCGGGCTCGCTTAATCGCAATGCTTCGGCTGCTGGTCGCGATTTTGTTCCGCACATGAAGGCTCCTCGCACGGAGTTCCCGCTTTTTAACGGCAAGCGTGTTACGCCTTCGCTCGCTGGTCTCGACAAGCTATTGCATTATTACGGCGTGGAGTTGCAAGAATCGACGCTCAAGCAAATTTGGGAGTTCCACCAGTTGCTCCGCGCGAACAACGACGATCAGGATTTGACTCGCCTCAACGCTTTTGAAACGATGGTAGAACGCCACTATGCCGACTGCACGCTCATCAACGCTTACGTGCCAGAATGGCCTGCCCGCATGATTGACGTGGGCAGCGGGGCTGGTTTCCCGGGGATTCCGCTCAAGTTGGTCAATCCGCGTATTCGCCTTACGTTGTGCGAACCGCGTCCGAACCGCATCAATTTTTTGAACATGGTCATCGAAAAAATGGGCCTCAAGGGGATTGATGTTTTTGGACACAAGGTCACAAGCCGCAGCATGACGATTCCTGTCGATGGGGTGATCAGCCGTGCTTTTGAGCTCATGGAAAAGACGCTCCCGCGCATTGCCAATTCGCTAAAAGTGGGCGGCCGCGTGTACTTTATGAAGGGGCCTGCTGTCGCTGACGAACTCAAGACGTTCCATCCCGAAGATTTTGGCTACAAGATGGTGGCAAAGCATTTTTACACCATTCCCAATAGCACTCAAGACCGCGCCCTCGTGATTCTCGAACGCGAAGAGTAATTTTTTATTAAATTTTCTTCGATGAACAAAAAGGGCGGTGTAGCCGCGACATTAAACCTAAAACCTGAAACCTAATACCTAAAGCCTAGTTATGTCTAAATTCAAACGCATTCTCCTCAAGCTCAGTGGCGAAGCCCTCGCAGGCGAAAAGGGCCACGGCATCGATAACGTCATCCTTACGGACATGGCGTCCGAAATTGCATCCATCGTCAAGCAGGGCGTGCAAGTCGCTCTCGTGATTGGCGGCGGCAACCTCGTTCGTGGAATTTCCGCTTCGGCTGGCGGCATGAACCGTGCTCAGGGCGATGCAATGGGAATGCTTGGCACCGTGATGAACGGCCTCGCTATGCAAGACGCTCTCGACAAGCAGGGCGTGGATTCTGTGGTGATGTCTGCCATCCGCATGG
>CAMZGI010000195.1 GCA_947306305.1 uncultured Fibrobacter sp. | reverse complement strand
GCGGGCGACCTCATACCTCATACCTCATAGCTATTATTATCTTTGGAGCGTATAGATGAGGTATTATGCAGTCTTGGACCGAAATAAAGAAAATTGAGAACCCCACCGAAGAACAACAACTGGAAGCGGTTAAGCTTAATTGGTATGCAATTAGCTTGATTGAAAATCCGACACCTGCTGTGCAGAAGGCTGCTTTTGCGCAGAATGTGCAGACGATTCTCTACGTGAAGAACAATCTTTGCGAAGATTTGAAGGTGGCTCTTAATTCCTTGGACGAGGCTGCTTTGTTGAACGCCGTGAACGGCGACCCGAATATCCTCAAGTTCGTGACCAATCCCGCTTTGCTTAAGGCTGCTGTTCGTGCTGACTGGAAGATTGTCCGCAAGATTGAAAATGCAAGCGACGACCTGTGGGCCGAAGCTGTGCGTGTCAGTGCCGATGCGGCGAAGTTTATCCGTAATCCGGGTGAAAAAGTGCTTATCGCGATGATTGAACGCGACTGGCGTTACTTGCAAGAAATTGAACGTCCGTCTGTGGCGATGGTGATGGCTGCGGTCAAGCAAGATTATCATGCTTTTGATTACGTGAGCATCAGACTTCGTACCGAAGCGATGCAGCTTGCTGCTGTTCGCGCCGATTGGCATTGCATCCAGTATTTGCAACGTGCAAGCGAAAATGTGCAGATGGAAGCTGTTCGCCAGTCTAAAGACGCTCTCAAGCTTATCAAGAATCCGGCTCCTGCGGTCAAGGATTATTGCGCGTGATAAAACTGGATTCGGTGACATTCCGTTATCCGAAGTCCACAATGGATGCTCTGTCGAATTTTTCGCTGGACATTCCGCAGGGGAGCTTCTTTGCTTTAATAGGTCCGAATGGAGCCGGCAAAACGACGTTGCTTCGTTTGTTGTGCGGTCGTTTAGGACGGTTCGATGGCAACGTCAATATTGATTCTGAAATCAGGAATGAAGCAGGCTTTTTAAACGCAAAGCTGTATGGCGTTCTGCTTGAAAATCCGGGAATTTATCCGAAACTCACGATTGAAGAATACCTCAAGTTTTTCACGTATTTTTATGAACTTGGCGATGGCGCGTGGCTAGAAGGGGGGACCGTTTATAAACGCTGCTTATCGTTTGCGGAACGCCTTGATTTGCCGCCGTTGAATACGCGGATGGACGCTTTGTCGCTTGGAAACCGCCAAAAGGTTCAGATTGTCCGCGCTCTGCTCCATAACCCCAAAATTTTGATTCTCGACGAGCCTGTGGCTAACCTCGATCCGATTTCTCGAGAAACGGTTTGGGTGCTTTTGGACGAGTGGCGTAAGGCAAATCAGGGGACGGCGATTGTGTGCTCGCATGTGCTTGCGGAATTGGACAAGTGGGCTACGGATTATGCAATTATCGACCATGGTCATGTGCTTAAGGCCGCAAAAAATCCGGGTGTTGGCGATGCATCAATCTCGTCTGCGACGCACTTTGAATTGAATTTCGAGAATCCCGTCGAACGCGAACAAATCGAAAAAGCGTTAAAGAATGCCGGGCTGGCCCCGTCGCAAATTGTCGCCAAAGGCGAATCCCTCGCGGATATTTACGTAGCGGCTATGAGCAATCAGTAATGAGCCATCAGTGATGAGCTCGCTCGTCTAACTCAGATCCATTTTTTTTACTGAAATTTGTATTGTTTGCGTACAAATGCGGTATAATTATATAAGTTTAAAGCGTTATTTGAAAAAAATTTAAGGATTTAAATAGTGAAACAGCCTATTGAATTGCGCAATCTCTACGAGCATGATGTTAATGCTTATAACCTTGAAGGTTTCCAGCCGCAAATTGTCGATGCCGAATATCTTAAACAGCTTGGAGTTACGATTGAACCTTCTGAAGAAACTTTGCAAGGACTCGTCCGCGGGTCCAAAATGTTCAAGAAGCGCTTGGAAGAGCACTCCGTCATTCCAAAGTCTGTACTTTATTTAGAAGACTGTGACCCTGATGCTGTGGAAACGGAAATTCACAATTACACTGGACGCTGTCCGACGCTGACCTTCGAAATCAACCCCATCAAGGGTTGCCATCTGGGATGCCAATACTGCCTGGTGACCGATGGTGTTCACGAACAGAAACTCGTGGCTTACGAAAATTACCACCTCTATGTCCGCAAGCTCTTGGAAGAGATGAATGGAGCATGCAGCGAAAATCCAAACGCCGTTACTGCTGAAGACATCAAGGAACGCAGCCGCCTGTTGCAAGAATTGGCAACCGCCATCGTCGAAGCTCCAGAAAAGAAAAAGGAAATTGAACGTAAAATTGTAGAACTGAGCCGTGGCAAGAACTGGAACCACTACTACTATTTTTCGCCCAAGACCGAAGCTTTGCAGGAACCGACGCTTTATACCGGCATCGCCCATCGCATTTTGCGCGAATTCATTGCCCATTTCAAAAAATACCCCAACTCCAACGCCCGCCTTTTCATTGCATCGAAAGCTGGCACCAAGCATCTCTTGGTTGAAAACGAAGGCGAAACCATTCTTGACCTCTTCGAGCAACTGAAAGACAAGATGCAGTTCAACACTTCCGTGAGCATTATGCCGACGGAATTTCGCAACCTTCTGGAACCTTATGCAGCCCCGATTGAAGAACGCCTCGGTGCCGTGCGGATGTGTCAAGAACGCGGCATTCTCGCGAACTCGGCTTTGGTACAGCCTATCGTTGTGCCTTATCTCACCGACGAACGCATCAAGGAATTTTTTGACATGCTCCATGCCGCAGGCATTGTGAACTACAAGCCCGAATTCCTCACGGCCTGCATGGAAAACCTCGCTCAGCTGGGGCAATGGCTCGGACACTTCGACAAAGCTATGGAACGCGACCTCTACATGGACTACATTAGCCCGAAGAACGCTGACCATCGCAAGCAACGCGGACGCACAGCTCCTAACCGTGCACTCTCGATAGAGAATATCCAGCGACTGATGAAATATACCGAAACAATCGGCATGTCCACCAGTATCTGCTTCTGGGTCCGCAGCCAGCTTAATGTGCCCATAAGCATTATTCCTATCATCAACCATAATGGATTCCAGTGCTTGGGATACCAGTCAAAACTTTTTAGAAGCGAAAAGTAAAATGAAAAGTGAAGAACTTTCGTGTCAGGAAGTCAGCTTTCAGCTTTTTGCCGACAAGACTGACTATTACCACCACTGGTATCATGAACGCCCGATGCTGATTACATCGGAGCGTCGAGACGAACTGCGTCGTATGCAGGCTTTGCTCTACAAGTGCATTGCCTATATGGCGGAACACTATCGAGAGTGGGTTCCAAAATACATGCCTTTGGAAGATAAGGTAATGGAGATTTTGGATCGCCAGAGCCGCTATTCTTTCCGTGCAGGGGCTTACCGGCCCGACTATATCATTAGTGACGATGGTCGGCTGCTGTTGGTCGAAATTACCTGCCGATTCTTTGGGCATGGCTTATGGTTCACCTATCCTTCCGTAATCAAGGCAGAGCAGTTTATGGCTGCAAATCCCGGCATATCCTGGGAAAACCGCTATAATGAGATGCTGACATACATGCGCGACGCTATCCCCGCTGGTCGCCCCATTTATGTGCTGAAGAGTAGCGACCGGACGAGTGAAATTGCACTTTACAAGAAGTTCTACGAGTATTATGGGCACAAGGTGATTGTCTATGAGGCTGCCGAAGTGGAAGAGCATATAGACAAATGGAGTCATGACGCGGTGGTGTTCAGCGCGCTGAACCAGAAGGATATTCTGTCTTTTAAGATGGATACGCTGCAAGCTATGATAGATGTGCGGATGCTGAATGACTTCCGTACAATTTTCCTTGCTCATGACAAACGTTTTCTGCGGCTCATTTTTGTTGATGAGTTTACGCGCCAATGCCTTACGGATGAGGAAACTTCTTTTTTGCGAGAACACACAATCCCCACCTATATGTTCAGTAGTCATCCCGAAATATGGAAAGACGCTCTGGTGCATAAAGACCAGTATATCCTCAAACCGTACGACTTGGGAAAAAGCGTAGGCCTATATGCTGGCGTGATGACCGACGAAGAAACGTGGAAGATTAGCCTCAAGGCGAGCGAAAACGGCGGATACATCTTGCAGCCATTTATCACGCAGCGAACTTACCCCTGCGAGTGGGAAGGCAAGCATTACGACGAGTTTGTGTGTGGCATGATGCTGTGCATGGACGACCGCTATTTCGACAGTGGCATGTTCCGCACCAGCAGCGCTCCCGTAACAAACAAAGTGGATGATCGCAAGATGTGCTATATCCATAGCGACGATGAAGAATTGAAAAAGAGCTGTTTTGTGCTATGATTGACGGAAAGCGCCATATCGCCATCATGCAGCCGTATTTTTTCCCTTACATCGGCTACTGGCAGCTCATTCATGCCGCCGATGTATTTGTGGTTTACGATGATGGCAAGTATATAAAGCATGGTTGGATTAATCGTAACCGAATCTTGAACGAAGATGGTTTGCCGCAGTTTTTCCATTTAGAAGTTAGCCATGCTTCATGCAATCGTTTTATTTATGAAACGAAACGAGTTGTCAATCGCAACAAAGTAAAAAAGTTGTTCCGAACGTTGGATTTCTTGTACCATCGTGCACCGCATTACAACGAAGCGATGGATGTAATCGAGCCAATCTTGTTCGATGAAGAACCGGACCTTACGGGCTATCTCTTCAACCAGTTGAAGGCGGTCTCCGCTTATTTGGGCATTGAGACGGAGTTTCACCTGTCTTCGGAAATTAGCAAAGAGGGGCTTACGCATGTAGAAGAAAAGGTGTTCCGCATTTGCCACCATTTCGGCATCACCGACTACATTAACGCTTCGGGTGTGGGAATGCAGTTGTACGACAAGGCTCATTGGAAAAAGGCGGGGAACGTAAACCTTCAGTTTTTGCGACGCGACGAGAGCATTCGCTACAAGCAGTTCAACGACGAGTTTGTCCCTGATTTGAGCATCATTGACATGATGATGTTCTGCTCGCGTGACGAGCTGCACGACATCCTGAATCGCTTTCGTTTTTTATAACAGAAAAAGAGCCTCTTTGGACAATCGCTTTGCTATTTTCGCTCAAAGCGAAGCGACTTCAAAGCACTTTTGAGCGTGCTCGTCCCTCATTGC
>CAMZGI010000194.1 GCA_947306305.1 uncultured Fibrobacter sp. | reverse complement strand
AAGAACGAGCCGGAATCCTCTTCTTCAGTTGACTCCTTGAACGTTGAGCGAGCTGCTACGCTTGAGGATTTGTATAAGAATATGGAAATTAATGGGTTTGGCAGTAAAATTTTTCTCTCGATTGGTAGCAAGCTGGGTGTTTTTTCGCTCCGCATTCCCGATGAACTCTGGATCGTTACATATAGCGATTTCGAAAATGGCGAAGTGGAGTTCAAAGAAGGCTCGATAGGTGTATTGTATTCTGATACAGATGCAGCAAAGAATATCGTGGGAAAAACGAAGGAAGGAATCAAGATTTCGTTTAAGGTCGAGCAAGATACTGTGGTCAAGTATGCCGTCAACGATTCTGACTATACAGAAATTGTTAATACCAAAGTCTCGCTTCAGTCTGGTAAAGTTTCCAAGGCGGAAAAAATTATGAATAAAACCTATACCTGCACTGACGACAATACGACAAAGGTTTTCTCGTTCTACGACAAATCCTACTTCTTAGCAAATATTGCTGAAGGAGATACCGTCAGCATGGAGAAAGGTTACTACGATATCCATCGTAGCACATTGCTGCTGTACAACACAAATCACGCTTCTCTGTCCACCTATTCGATCAACGAAGACAAAACGATTGATTCGATGGACGGAAAAAAGATGAACTGCACTGTAGATGAAATCACCGAGGAACCGTAAAGAGTTCAGCGGTGTTTTTGCTGCGGCGTGCCAAATGGACAAATTAGCCTAAAAACAAGATTATAGAGGTAAATTTACAGTTTTACAAAGGTGCGGGTTAACTGTATTAATGGACTTTTTTTGCTATGGCGCCGTGACCGTATAAAATGACTTGACAGAGCCTTTTTGTAAACGATGTCAAGACTTTAGGTATATAAAAATCGGCTGAAAAAATGGCAAAAATCTCGAATTATACGGTTTGTATAATTTAGAAATTAAAACTTTAAAATTACATGAAAGATTTGCCAAAATTCTTTAAAAATATCAAATTTTGTATAATTAAAATATTGCATGTCTAAAATTTTAAATCTATTTTATAGGCATGAAATCAATACTCGAATACAAAGATTATCACAGTTATATGCAAGACTACTACGATGACCGCAAATGTCATGGTGCGTTTTCTTGGCGAGAGTTTTGCAAGCTTGCAGGTTTCTCTTCACCGAACTTTGTAAAGCTTGTCTGCATGGGACAAAGTAACTTAAGCAAGGTCAAGATTGCTTCGACGGCAAAGGCGATGGGGCTTGTGGGTTACGAGGAGGAATACTTTAGGCAGATGGTGCTTTTCGGGAATGCGACGAGTGACTCTGCCAAGAGGGATGCGCTTCTTGAAATGGAGCGGATAGCCTTGGAACATAAAGTCCGCGTTGTCGATAGCGAGACGTTCCAGTATTACGAATCGTGGAAGTACCCGGTATTGAGGGAGCTTGCTCCGATGATGCCTGGGGCTTGCCCGCGTGACCTCGCCGAAGAATGCAAGGAATACGTCTCGGCTGAGGAAGTGCGCGATATCTTGAGCTTTTTGGTCAAGGCTGGATTCTTGAAGAAGAATGGCGAAAAATGTTATTCGCAGACCGAGCAGACGGTTGTGGGTTCCAATGAGGCTATTCCTATTGCGATTCGCGCTAGGCACAAAGAAATGGGCAGCATGGCAGTTCGCGCGGTTGACAGGTATTCTGCAAAAGAACGCTATTTTACTGGCGTTACGATTGGCGTGAACGAAGAAGCTTACGACAGAATTGTCGATGAAGTCGAGACTTGTTGCAAGAAGGTTCTCTCTATTGCTAACGAATACAAGAACCTGAATCAAGTTTACCGAATCAATTTTCAATTTTTCCCGTGTACTAATAAAATAAAGGAGAACGGACATGCTTAATAAAAAAATTCTTGCGGGAGGAAGTCTTTTAGCTCTCGCGTTGACATCTTGTTCTAATGATTCTATTGCTGGGGGCTCCGTTGACACTAATGCTACAGCCGAAAAAAGCTGTTCTTCGACACAAATCGAAAGTAGCTCTTCTGGCGGAACCTTGGCAACCGATTCGAGTGGGTTCATTGTTTTTAAAACGCAAGCGAAATCAACGATAGAATCGCTCATCGTCATATCCGTTTACGAAAGAGAGCAAGGTGCAATGGCATCTTGTGGTGATGACGAAAAATCGTATAATGCAAAAGCAAGGCTTGGCTTGGACAATAAAGTCGAAAAGTCTGTAAGCCTAAAAAATTACGGTTCTGATTGCGAAAACGTTCTTGAAGAATTCAAGTATTCATGCTCTTTGAAAAATAAATCGGACACTTTAATTGGCGCTTGTGACGAGGCTGGAAATCTTGAAGCTTATTGTTCATATTCCGATGACGAACTCAATTTCTCGGCTCTCCGTCATTCGCTCCTGTTGTCATCAGATGCTCCGTGCAATCGCTTTGTGACGGTAAATATGCAGCATACTCTGGATAAGTATTCGGAACAGTTTGTTGCAAAAGATGTTTCTGGGTTCGATAGTCATGTCCTTGCGTACAATGGCGATGCAATTTCTAATTATAAGGATTTTATGCAAGCTCAAGTAGATTCGATTAACGCAAATCCCATCGTCGAAATTAGTGATGCGAAAGCCGCTGAAATATTCCCGATGACTGCGTCTATTGCGGGTGCCCGGCTAAATCCTGAACATTGCAAGTTGTATGCAATCAATATGATAGAAGACTTTACTTCGGGGCATGTTTTAACCAAGGTGTCAAAAGAACGTATTGTATTGGCGTCAATTCGGAAAAAGGGATTTTTTAATGTGAGTCCCTTGATTCAACCTGTCGTATTTCTTGTTCAGGATTGCGAAAACATCATTGACGAAAATACAGTGATTGAAAAAGTTGGCTATGGAAGTGATATCTGGTGCAGCAAGGAAATTCCAGAGTCGTTTGAATTGGCTCTCGATCGCTTGGATCCCGATAAGCCTATCATCGCGTATGGAATGAATTTTGAGTATAAACTTTATTATGATGAAGACCATATAGAAGATTTTAGTACGACACTTCCGTTGAGGTATTATTCTTTTAAACCCAATCCCGCATGTGGTGAAAATGGGCATGAGGATGCGGTGGTTCACGGCGAATGGTATCGTGCCGATTTAGCGGAATAGTTCAAAAAAATCCTTTGTAAGCAAGGCTTGGCGAAGCTCCCTCTCTTGGCTTTGTCAAGCTTTTTTTAGAGGTGGCATTTAGAAGTTTAGCGCTAAAACGCCGCCGTATTTTTGTTCCAATGGATTTACCAGAGGAATTACAGAAATTTTTGTGGAGTGCTTAGATTCGTATTCTCTTTTTTTATTGTAATAATCTTCGCTGTCTTTTTTCTCTATGTTCGCTAATATCCCATAAGTCGCATATACAACGACAGAAACGAGCGATACGCCAAGGAAACTCATCGATGTGATAACTAGGGGGCTAGACATTGTGTATTTGGTGTCAGAGCCGATGTCGTCTGCTATAACATACATGCTTATTGCAGCTCCGATTCCTAAGGAAACTCCTGATACAATAAGGGCTTTTGTCGAAATGCTTTCGTCGTGCTGATACTTTTCAAGATGGTGTTGATACCCTTTTTCGTAATACGCGATAGAATCGACTTCGGCGTTCTTGAGAAAAGACGCTTCTTGCGAAAAGGCGAAAGTCGCCAGCAACAGTAAAAGAATTAAATTTTTCATAGCGCTAATATAGCATAAAGCGTAGGCTCAGAGCGTACTTCGTTCGTTGTTTCAAAAATGAAATTAAAAACATCGTATTGCTACGAATGTAAAAAATTACTATCATTTTTGAGCATGAAGCAGATTCAAAGAACAGTTGCAAAAATTTTCGTAGTGAACGGCTACCTGCCAAAGCTTGGGCTTGCGGCGGTGATAGGCTTTATCATCGGGCTTGTTGCGGTGTTGTTCCACATTGCTCTAGATACGGCGGCGACTTGGATTTCTATGCCGTGGTCGCTGGATTTGCTTCCGTGGTGGAGCTTTGGATTTGTCCCCGTTGTCGGCGGGCTTTTGGTGGGGCTGTTTATCCATAAGGTGGCTCATGCTCCTGAAACGGCGGGGCAGGGCACAGACAGGATGATCAACTCGTTCCACAATCAGGGTGGTAACATTCGTGCTCGTGTGGCTCCTGTAAAGTTTGTTGCGAGTGTTATGACGCTTGCGTCGGGCGGTTCTGCGGGTTACGAAGGTCCGATTTCCCAAATTGGTTCGGGGATTGCATCGACGATTTGCAAGTACTTTAAGATGCCGCGAATGCTGCGGGGGCAGTTTATGCTGGCGGGGACTGCCGCTGGGCTTGGGGCTATTTTCAAGGCTCCGCTTGCGGGTGCTCTCGCGTCGGTGGAGCTGCTTTACCGCGAAGATTTTGAATCGAGCGCGTTTGCGACTTCTATTATTTCATCTGTCGTCTCGTTTACGGTTTATATTGCGTTCTTGGGGACGGCTCCTATTATTAGCGGCGTTCCCGTGTTCCCGTTTACGAATGTGGTGGAATTGTTCGCTTGCGTGCTGCTTGGCGTTTTTTGCGTTCCGTTCTCGTATTTGTACGTGCGTTGCTATTTTGCGTCGGAGAATCGTTTTAATAAATGGGCGATTCCGCTGTGGCTCAAGCCTGCTGTTGGCGGCGCGTTTATTTCGTTTATTATCCTTGGGTTCCCGGAGGTTTCGGGTGGCGGATTCTTTTTTATTGACGACATTATGGCTGGTCTTGTGCCGCGTTCGTGGTGGGGCGTGCTGTTCTTGTCTCAAGTTCTGATAGCAAAGATTGTGGCTACGGCGTTTACGGTCGGGTCGGGCGGCTCTGGCGGCGTGTTTGGACCTTCGCTGTTTATTGGCGGCGTGGTAGGGGCGATTTTTGGCGGAGTCGTCGATATCTTGTTCCCGGGAGTTGTCCGCATGCCGGAAATGTTTATTTTGGTTGGAATGGCTTCGTTCTTTGCGGGGGCGATGAAGGCTCCGATAGCAGGTGTCGTGCTGGTTTGCGAGATGACGGGGAGTTACAGCTTGTTGCCGGGGCTTTTGATTGCGGCTGTCGTGCACATGGCGTTCTCTCGCAATTGGACGATTTACAAGAGTCAGGTGCTTAACAAGTTTGCATCGGCGGCTCATCGTCGCGACGTGGATCGCGAACTGCTTAAAGCGTACGATAAGATAGCTGGGGAGTAGTT
>CAMZGI010000193.1 GCA_947306305.1 uncultured Fibrobacter sp. | reverse complement strand
CGGTAACGCATTAGTTACCTGCTTCGACAGCTTCCTTGATAACAGACTCGACCTTCGCCTGAGGAATCTTCAACTTCGATGCGATTGCCGAAGCCGGGAACCCTCTGCGGGACATCTGCAAAATTCTGCTATTCACCGACGATTCGCGATCAAAGCGGTTCATCTCCAGCGGGTGTGCCTGAGCAGGAGCTGCTGGAGCCGCAGTTGCGGCCGGAGCGGCAGACGCGACTTCGGGTCTCGGTGGGACGGGCGCCTTTGCAGGCATCGTCTTGGGGTGATGCAACACATCTGAAAGCGACTGCATCGCTGAGGTAATGCGTTCTCTAGCCGTCGGGCGGAGAACGGTCTTTCCGTTGAACGGAGAAGTCAAAATCTTGTTTTCGGGAATGCCGTGCTCGTCTTCGAAAGCAGCCTTCGGCGCCGGAGTGGCAGATGTCGTCATCGTTTCGGATTCGCGACGCTTTGCAGCAAATTCTTCGGCTTCATCGATAATCGACTTCTTGGGAGTATGGATACGCGTCGTCGTCATCGTTTCGCTGTTATCCAAATTCGGAGAGAAAGCAGGCATCTCCCCTGTTTCCCTTGATTTTGCGAGAGCTTCCATCATTCGGGTTTCAACCACTTTTTTGCGATGGATAAGCACCAGCACCAGAACCACAGAGCAAAGAATCACAGCCAGCGTGCCACCGATAATCCAGAGCCACACGCCGCCAGAGAATCCGCCCACGTTTTCTTCGGGAGATTCAGCGTCATCGACAGATTTTGTACGCATGGTAGAAAGTTCTTCCCAAGCGTTCGAAAGCGACTCGCGGATAGCCACCTGCGCATCGACATTGCCCTGGGCATTCCACAACGCCATTTCCAAGGAATCAATCTTGGTACGCGTTTGCATGTACCGGCTGACATTGAAAGAAGAGGACGAGCCGGAAAAATCAACCTTGAGGTAAACAATTAGGGCACAAGCCAAGACAAAAAGAACAACTGGAGCAGCATATTTCTTCATGCCTTGAAATTTAGAAATTATTCTTGAGTCAGATTCTTCATTGAACACGGAACAAAACCTCGTTTTTGTACACCTAATATAAATTGTAGCAAAAGAAAACGGGTTATTGTGAACTTCACAACACTTTTCAACACCAATCACAACAAAAAATGACTTATTCCCTCGACTTTAAATACCTTTGTATTCAAGAACTCTTTGTTCTCCTCCTAACCCCAAAAAGAACACCGTAGCACCAACAGCTGCGGTGTTTTTTCGTTTTTTTGCTCTTTTTAGCTTTCAATTTGGCAAAAAGAGCTTTTTTCGTAAAAGTTTTTATAATTTCAAAGCATGCAACAAGCACTTAAACTGTCCAAGATTACGATTTCTAATCTCCGCTCTATCCAGCGCGAGACTTTTCCGCTTAGTGATTTTACGGCTCTTATTGGTTACAACAACGCAGGCAAGACGAATATCTTGATGGGAATTCGCTGGCTGCTCGCCAATTTTTCGTTAGACATCTCCTATTTTGACGACCCGAACAATCCCGTGATCGCCGAAGGCATTTTTGAAGGTATCACGGAACAGGTTTTAAACCGCCTTGGCGAAGAAAAAGCGATTGAACTGATGCCGTTCCTTTCGGGCACTTCGCTCCGTATTAAAAAAGTGCAACGCATTCCGGGAGAACTCCCGGGAAATATTGAATTATGGGCATTCTCCCCTATCAATTCGAGAAAGAAAAGCAATAAGGACTGGGTGCGGGTCAATGACAAATTTATCGCGGCATTCAATCGCATGTTCCCAGAATCCATCGCGATTTGGGATTTTGAAGGGAACCAGGCGATTACAAAGCTTTTGCACGAGATTTTCAAGCCGCTCGAACGCCGTTTTGGAGGCGAACTGAGCGAAGTCATCGAGCAATTTACCGAGCTTACCGCACCGGGAAGCGACCGACAGGCCGAAGAAATCAAGTCGTTCGACAAAGATGTCAACGCAGCTCTCCGACCGCTGTTTCCTAGCGTCAAAGTGGAACTCGACATTCCCGTGCCGACTCTTGAAACGTTCCTCAAGAGCGCAACAATCAAAGTTGTCGATGAAGACGACGGATTTGAACGAGATGTTTCCCGCATGGGTGCAGGTTCGCAACGAGCAATCCAAATGGCACTGGTGCGTTACCTCGCCGAAATCAAGAAGCACCACAACAACCATTACTTGAGCCGCACGCTCTTGCTCATTGATTCGCCTGAACTCTTTTTGCACCCGCAAGCGGTGGAACTCGTGCGTGTGGCGCTCAAGAATCTTTCGAACGAAGGTTATCAGGTCGTTTTCGCGACGCACTCCGCGCAAATGGTCACGAGCGAAGACGTGAGCACATCTCTTTTGATTCGCAAAAACGGGCAACGCGGAACGTTTATGCGCAAGCGAATGGAAGATGCCGTTCGCCAAGTGGTTCAAGACGCGCCCAGCCAGCTGCAAATGCTCTTTAGCCTTTCGAACAGCAACGAACTTTTGTTCGCAGACTACGTGCTCCTCACCGAAGGAAAGACCGAATGGCGAGTGCTCCCCGCGCTCTTTGAACGCATTACCGGGCAATCCTTTGCGCTTATCAAGTGCGCTCTTGTGCGTCAAGGCGGCGTGAGCAATACACGCAAGAGCATGCAAGTTCTCGGCGCGATGGATATCCCCGTGCGGGCCATTGTCGATTTGGACTACGCGTTCACCACAGCCACCCGCGACGGATATTTGCAAGCAAACGACCCCGACATTACCGAATGCCGCAACTTGTTCCGCGAGCTTGCATTCCACCACCATTTACGCTTGGTGAACGGGCTCCCCGTCAACAAGCACAGCAACATCAGCGCGTCCATGGCGTACGCCATGATGGCGGCAATGCCAGAGGCAAAGCAGCCCATCCAGAACATTCATGACAAACTCTGCAACCAGGGAATTTGGGTGTGGACTCGCGGAGCCATCGAAGAGCACTTGGGGCTCAACGGCAAAAACGAGATGGTGTGGAGAAACTTCATCGAACGAAGCAAGTCCAAAAATTTCCTCAACACGCTCCCCGACTACGACGGGATTACCTCCCTCTGCCAGTGGATTATCAATGGCAGCAAAGGACAGGTATAAAAAAGGCGGACTGAGTCCGCCTTTTGGCTATGAGCGATGAGTTCGCAACTACGTTGCTATGAGCAATGAGTCCGCTAGATGCTATCGATCACCTTGTTGAACTCGTCCACGGGGCGCATCCACTTTTTGAGGAGATCCGCCTTCGGGACGTAGTAACCGCCGATATCGGCCGGTTTGCCTTGTTCAGCAGCAAAGGCCGCGACAATCGCCATTTCGTTCGCTTCGAGGGCTTCAGCCACCGGAGTGAACTTTGCCGCGAGTTCGGCACTTTCCTTTTGGTTAGCGAGTTCACGAGCCCAGTACATGGCTAGGTAGAAGTGGGAACCACGGTTGTCGAGTTCGCCAATCTTACGAGCCGGAGTACGGTTGAATTCGAGAATCTTGCCGTTGGCAGCATCGAGCGTGTCCGCGAGAACCTTAGCCTTCTTGTTACCCTCCTTCAACGCGACCTGTTCAAAAGCAGGCACGAGAGCGAAGTATTCGCCAAGCGAATCCCAGCGGAGGTAGTTTTCGGCGAGGAACTGCTGCACCTGCTTGGGAGCGGAGCCACCAGCACCCGTTTCGTAGAGGCCACCACCAGCCATGAGCGGCACGATGGAAAGCATCTTTGCGGAGGTGCCGACTTCGAGAATCGGGAACAAGTCCGTGAGGTAGTCGCGCATCACATTGCCCGTCACGCCAATCGTATCAAGACCAGCCTTAGCACGAGTCATCGTTTCAACAATTGCTTGACGCGGACTCATGATTTTAATGTCAAGACCCGTAAGGTCATGTTCCGGCAAGTAGGCTTCGACTTTCTTCTGGATTTCGCGGTCGTGAGCACGTTCAGGGTCAAGCCAGAAAATTGCAGGAGTGTTGCTGAGGCGGGCACGCGTCACAGCGAGCTTTACCCAGTCACGCACAGGAGCGTCCTTGGCTTGGCACATGCGGAAAATATCGCCCTTTTCGACTTCTTGTTCCAAGAGCACATCGCCCTTTTCGTTCACGGCACGGATAATGCCCTTGCCTGTTGCGACAAACGTCTTGTCGTGGCTGCCGTATTCTTCGGCACCCTGAGCCATGAGGCCCACGTTCGGGACAGTCCCCATCGTCTTCGGGTCAAACGCGCCGTTCTTTTTGCAGAACTCAATCGTTTCGTCGTAAATGCCGGCGTAGCAGCGGTCCGGGATACAAGCGACCACTTCTTGCAAAGCGCCGTTCTTGTTCCACATGCAGCCAGAATTGCGAATCATCGCAGGCATCGAAGCGTCGATAATCACGTCGCTTGGCACATGCAAATTCGTAATGCCCTTGATGGAATCGACCATGGCAAGATCCGGCCCCGCTTCGAGAGCAGCGTCAATCGCAGCCTTGACTTCGGCTTCTTTTTCGTTACCTTCCAAACGCTTGTACAAATCGCCAAGACCATTGTTCGCATCGATTCCGAGATCCTTGAAAAGGTCGGCAAACTTTTCGAAAACGTCCTTGAAATAAACACGAACAAATGCGCCGAACAGCACCGGGTCAGAGACCTTCATCATCGTGGCTTTGAGATGCACGGAGAACAAGAGTCCCTTGGACTTTGCTTCTTCCATCGTTTTTGCGATGAACTTTTCGAGAGCAGCCATGCGCATGACAGTCGCGTCAATGATTTCGCCCTTCAAAAGCGGCTTTGCGCCACGCAGTTCCGTGACGGCACCTTCTTCATCGACAAATTCAATCTTGAAGGTATCGGCTTCAGCCATCGTGATAGACTTTTCGTTTCCGTAAAAGTCGTCGGCTTGCATGCTAGCCACGTAAGTCTTTACATCTTCGTCCCAGTCGCCATTGCTATGCGGATTTTTGCGGGCATAGTTTTTAACAGCGTTAGGAGCGCGGCGGTCGGAGTTCCCTTGACGGAGCACCGGGTTCACGGCGGAGCCCTTCACCTTGTCGTAGCGGGCACGGATTTCTTTTTCTTCGTCCGTTGCAGGGGCGTCCGGGTAATCCGGGAGTGCATAGCCGTTCTTCTGGAGTTCGGCAATAGCGGCCTTGAGCTGCGGCACCGAAGCCGAAATGTTCGGGAGCTTGATGATGTTTGCGCTCGGGTCGAGCGTGAGCTTGCCCAAGAAAGCGAGGT
>CAMZGI010000192.1 GCA_947306305.1 uncultured Fibrobacter sp. | reverse complement strand
CACCTCTCCGGTGGCGAACGCGCGAGACTCCGACTTTCGATCACGCTCGCTCGCGCCAAAGCGCCAAACACGCTATTCCTCTTTGACGAACCCGCCCGCGGACTCCATCAAAAAGACATTCAGCAACTACTCGGCTTAATTCGCGGACTCTGCAATGCAGGCCATACCGTCATCGCGATTGAGCACGCACAAGATTTTGTGAACGCCGCCGATTACGTGATGGAATTAAAGCGGAAGTGAGAATCACCAATCCATCGCCAACGTAAATACGGACAAATCAAACAAAACATTAAAATAGGCTCTTTGGACATTAACTAAATACCCAAATTCTAAATCAGCTAAAAGTAATGTCAAAACACCTTTCAATCTTACCGAAGCACCCCAATCAAAACCCGTTTTCGTTTGCCATCCTATTTCGGGACCTAAAGTAGTTTCAAAAAGACCAAACTTAAAAAAATACCGTAAATTGGGTTGCAAAAAGAATCCATATTGATGATTTTCATAATCATAAATCATTCGAATTCGATTTGTCCAGACTAAAGTATGCGTAGGCAACCACGTACCAACGGTATCAGGTCTCGACGTTTCGTAAAGCAACGCCATTTTTCCTAAAAGGACATCCACGCCAACAGAAAACATTTTAGGACCACCGCCAATAGTAAAGCTACACGGCAATGGGAAAAAAAAGTCTTCCTTTTCAGAAGTCGAATCCTTAGGACTCGCATTTTCTTCCGCCATCGTTGCTACAGGCAGAAGCAACAAAAAAGCAAATAAGAAAATACGCACAAAGTTCATACGCTATAAAATAAAAATTAATTTGTTGCACTATATTTCAAAGAGCCATCTTCGTAGTATTCTTTTCGATAAGCAGGCTGTGCAGACATCGATTCGTAAAATTCTTCGGACTTCAATTGACCATTGGGATAATATGTTCTCACGCGTCCCCACGGCATTCCTAAAGACGCATCATGATATTCAATCAAATTTCCGCTAGAATCCCGACAAGTCATAACGCCGCCATGGTCTTTCAAGATATAGACTTTCCGGCAAGTCAATCCATCGATTCTTTTCTGCACAACAATTCGAGCATCATTCGGGTCGGCTTTCATTTTTTCAGCAGTTCCGCATGAACAAACAACTAACAAAGTAATCATCATGAAAAGCAACCGCATCATTCTTTTTTCTCCCGCCAATGTTCTTCTTTGCAATCAACGAATTGACCTTTCTCAATTTTGCAAGCCTTGAAATCTCCACTCACACGCAAACCATTTTCTCTATGAGAAATATTTTCTGAATATCGATCGAAAGCGCCTACGCCGTTGCAACCAAAACGAATTTCAGAACTATAATCTTTCTTATTAACCTTGACCGTAGAATCGTTCAACAAACCATTCCTTGAATAAGACTTGCAAACGCTTTCTTCATCATAAGAACCTTTCCAAATCGTTTTACACTCCGAATACAGTTTTCCTTTAAAATAGCGTTTTTCGAAAATAGTATCGTTCATTAAAGTTTGAAACAACTTAAGCGTACCATCACTTTCATAGACCTTGCAAATTTCACGCGAATCCTTATCACGGAACAGCCTATAGCAAGAATCAATCACAGAGCCACTCACATTGTAATTTATATGAGATAATTCGCCATCCGCACCGATTAAGCTCGTCGATTTTAAATTTCCATCGGCATAAAAAACTTGATGCAATAAAACGCCATCTTTTTCAGAGAAAAGAACTTTAGGTTTACCATTAAGGTCAAACGTTGAACACGCCATCCGTCCCCCAAAGGTCCTAAAGCACGAATCTTCAACCAATCCATCTTCTCGATAGCGGATATCAACCACTGTTTCATCCTTGGCATTTTCGACATTGTAGGCTTTAAAAATTTTCAGCTTACCCGAAGAGAAATATTCTCTTAATTCCACCAACTTTGCATTCGAAAAAGTAGGGACCTTTTTAACAGTACCATTCTCATAAAACTGCTTACAAACACGAACCAAACCGTGCGCAGTCACGCCATCCCAATCATCGGGCTTTTCAATATAGCAGGAATCCTTGATTTTTCCATTGTTATAATAAGAGATTTTAGTTTCCAGAGCACAATATTCGCAATTTTTAGGAATAGGTCCTTTGTATTTTTTGATTTCTTTGGGAGAGCCCGAAGAGTAATACACGCGGTCTTCGACAAGAGTATCACCGCGATAAACAAAATCACGCTCCACATTTCCATTTTCATGATATAACGTGTACCTACCGTCGTCCCCTTTCACTTGGCGAGGTTTTCCTGACTTGTAGAATGTTTGGCAAATTTCGTGTCGTTTGGGAGTCCGCATTATTTTGCATGAACTGTGCATCACACCATTTTCAAAATAGCCTTCACGCAAAAAACATACGCCATCATTATATTTAAGGACTGAATTCAAATTTCCGTTGGAGTAGTAAATTTTTTCATCACCAATTTTCTTGCCGTTCTTTTCGGTAAACTCCATCGCAAGCGTTCCATCTTCAAAATACTGTCTATAATTCCCTGCGGTATCCACTTCGGTATGCAACTTGCCCGACGGATAAAAATGACGGAGCGGACTCACACGAATGCCGTTTTCGTAACGAACTTCAAGTTCCAACGTGCCATCGGGATAATAGCTTTTAAACGTGCCATGGCGGGGCTTATTTGCAGAAGAATTCTCCCCTGCACAGCTAAATAGGGTAAAAGAAAGCGAGACTAGAAATAAGTAAAATAAATAACGCACTTAGGGAATATACTATTTTTTGAGCTAACAAAGAAAATCAATCCCTTGCCAAGGAACTTTTCTTTTGTTATAATTTGATAACGGTTATCAAATTTGAGAAAAAACATGGGAAAAGCGAATTACAAAACTAGGCAGCAGGAATTACTCCTTTCCTGCTTTAAAGCTATGCAGAACCGCCATTGGACGGCGGAAGACGTTCACGCCTATTTTTTGAAGCAGGATATCTCCATCGGAATCGCTACAATCTACAGGCAAATTGAAAAGTTTGTGGAGCAAGGCGTTGTCCAGAAGTATTTTCTAGGCGAACAGAACGCCGCCTGTTTTGAATATCTAGGCGAAGACTGCCACAAAGAAGTTTCGCATTTTCACTTAAAGTGCGAAAAATGCGGCACGCTCATCCATCTAGAATGCCATGATCTTGAAAAACTCGGTTCGCACCTGATGGCCGAACACGGTTTTACGCTAGACCCCTTCCGCACTGTTTTTTACGGCCTTTGCAAGAATTGCAGCCACGCCACCAACAGCATTTAACAAAAGACTTTTACATATAAAAAAATTAAACCATAATCCTCGTTACTTGTGCTGAGCACAGTCGAAGCACCACGAGGATCTATAAAACTTTTACACAAACAAAGGATTCTTATGAAAAAGAATAAGAAGCCGGTGATTCTCATCACTGGGTATTTGGGCTCGGGTAAAACGACCCTTTTGAACAACCTTCTCAAGCAGGAGAAAAGAAAAGTCGCCCTCATCGTGAACGATATGGGAAGCATCAACGTCGATGCCGAAATTCTCAAGAAGAACGGTTCGAACGTTACCGAATGCCCGATGTTCGAATTGCAAAACGGATGCATTTGCTGCACGCTGCGCGACGAATTCATCCAGCAGATTGAAAAGATTTCCAACCTCAGTTCCGTCGAAGTCGTATTCGTCGAAGCCTCCGGCATTAGCGATCCCGGTGCCGTCAGCGCCAGTTTCCTCGCTTACGAAGATGACAATCCAAACACGAATGTTTACTTGACTTCTATTGTTACGGTCGTTGATGCCGACAGAATCTATCGCGAATTCCTTAGTGATTTGAAGCAGAGAAAAGAAGCCAAAGACAGCCTAGCCGAAAAATACGACCTCTCGCAAGAAGAAATTTCGACGCTCATTGTTGACCAAATTGAATTCTGCAACTTTATCATTTTGAACAAATGCGATTTGCTTAGCGAAGACCAACTCAAGGAAGTCGAATCCATCGTGCGTGATTTCCAGCCGCGTGCCCCGATTATCCACTCCGTCAACGGCGACATCGACATCGAAAAAATCATGACGACAAAGCCGTTCAACTACGACCAAATCGATTCTTCTTCGGCTATCCAGAAGGCTACGGCAACTCTTACACAGTCAAAGCGCAAAACAGAAGGTTGCGTTGACGAATACGGAATTTCGTCCTTCATTTTCGAAGCGAGAAAGCCGTTCAACAGAGACCGTTTTATGGAATTTGTCAACAACCGTTACCCGTCGCAGCTCATTCGTTCCAAAGGCTACATTTGGTTCTCGGATGCAAGCAATGACGTGCAACTGTTTGAACAGGCCGGCAGAAATTCTTCCGTGATGCCCGTTTCGTACTGGATTGACGCTTTGCGCGAAGACCAAAAGCAAGCCTACCTTGCAGACAATCCCGAAGTGCAAGAAAACTGGGATTCTCGTTTTGGCGACCGCGAAAACCAAGTCGTGTTTATCGGGAAAGGCTACAACAAGGACGACATCATGCTCGAACTTGAAAAATGCCTTGACGAAAGAGCATACGCGTAATTGAAGGAGATTCCTAATAAGGCGGGGAGCAATGAGGGGGCGGAATGCCCCCTTTATTTTTTAGTAGAATTCTTCGAAGGCTTTGGCGTTTGCATGGTAGGCATTGCCTTTTCTGTCGAACAGAGACGGCCCCCACGCACCGCCGATAGTCGGTTCCCAGAAGAACGTCCCAATCCAGCGATTCATGCCCTTAACCATTTCACGTGTTTTTTTACGCGAACCATCGAACTTGTAATGATTGTCGGAATCGCCGCCATTGTATTCAGCCACGATAAATTCAAGTTTAGAATACTTCGAAGTTACCGAGTTGAACAAACTCTTCCAGTTATCGGGAGCCCCATCGCCGTAAGCGGTATAAGCGGAAAATCCCATTACGTCCGCAGGAATTTTGTAGTCATCAAAAACTACGCCCATCCACCAATTCACAGTTTCAGCTTTGCGGATGCGTTCGATGTGGAGCACCGTCTTTGTTGACGGAGACACTTCCTTAACCGCCTTGATGCCGGCATTGAAATACTTAGCAGCGTTCGCCTTGCCCGCTGCGGTTCCCATGTCGCCATTGACAGAAGTCGCCGCCTTATCAACGCCATTGCCCCAGCAATCCGTTTTGCTGTTCGGCTTGTGAATCAAAATGCCCGGAGTCGTTTCGTTGCCAATCTGCACCAT
>CAMZGI010000191.1 GCA_947306305.1 uncultured Fibrobacter sp. | reverse complement strand
TCCCGCTCATGTTCATGGGATTCGCCGTTTCGAGTTCGCTCTTCCCGTTCCACTTTTGGAGCCCAGATGGTCACTCCGCCGCGCCGACCGCCGTTTCGATGCTCGCCGCAGGCGTGATGATGAAGATGGGCGCCTACGGCTGCCTCCGCTTCGCGATGTTCCTCATGCCCGAAGCCGCAAAGATTTGGCTCCCCTACGTTGTGGCCCTTTTGATTTTCAACGTGGTGCTCGGCCCGTTCATTGCGCTACGCCACAAAGACCTCAAGTACATTACCGCGTACAGTTCCATCAGCCACCTTGGCTTAATCTTCCTTGGACTTGCAGCCCTCACGCCGATTGGACTTCGCGGCGCTAGCCTCCAGATGATTTCTCACGGATTCTTGACTGGACTTTTCTTCGCGACGATTGGCATGATTTACGAACGCACGCACACCCGCGACATCACGGAAATGGGCGGCATCATGCGTAAAATGCCGTTCCTTGGCGTGGGTTTTGTGATTGCAGGTTTTGCAGGACTTGGGCTCCCCGGCTTTAGCGGATTCATTGCCGAAAGCACTATCTTCATTGGAGCATTCCAGCAAGATTCCACAATTACCCGCGTGGTGACCGTGCTTGCAATTCTTTCTATCACCACAACGGCTGTGTATATTTTGCAAACCGCAAACCGCATGCTTCACGGCCCGCTGCCGAAAAAATACGAAAGCCTCACTGATGGATGCTTCCGCGAAAAACTGGTCATTGTCGTTCTTGTCGCTTGCCTTTTGTTCATCGGCGTTTGCCCCGGCTGGATTTCAGAAATCTTGGATCAGAGCATAGCACCTATGATAAGATGGTAGAACGCCGCTTCGCGGCTACAGACGAAAGACGAAAGAATTAACAATTTACCTTAACTGGATCCTTCGATTACACTCAGGATGACACACTAGTAACTAGTAACTTGGAACTTTAAACACTATGTTCAACATACCCAACTTCATTATTCCAGACGCGCTATTACTGCTGTTTCCGTTTATCGTGATTGGAAGCAGGCTCTTTTGCGACTACAGGTCTAAACTGCCTTGGAGAATTTCGAATATCGGCTTTATCGCCATATTCTTGCTGCTGAACTTAATCCCACTCGCCAGCGGCAACGGGAAGTTCTTCATTTGCAACTGGAAGGTCGATGACTTTGGCGTGCTCATGCGCGAAGTGCTCATGGTCAGCGCGCTCCTTGGCATGTGGCTTTCGAAGGACTACTTTGAACACGGAGCCGACGGCAAACCGCAAATGCACCAGATTGCAGAATTCATCGGAGCGATTGCATTCGCGACATTCGGCGGATTCACGGTCGTTAGCGCTTGCGACTTGCTCACGTTCTTCCTCGGGCTTGAAATTGCGACCATCCCGATGTACGCCCTTGCAGCTTGGAACAAACGCGACCAATACGGTTCCGAAGCCGCGACCAAGTATATTTTGATGGGTTCTGTCGCCACGGCGTTTGAATTGTTCGGCTTCAGCTACCTCTACGGCTTTGCCGGCAGCCTCCACTTTAGCGAAATTCACGCGGCGGTCGCCGCTGGCACCTCCCCGCTCTTGTGGGTCGCCGTGCTGTTCTTGTTCTGCGGTATTGGATTTAAGCTCACGCTGTTCCCGTTCTACACTTGGGCACCTGATGTTTACGAAGGTGCGCCGACTCCTGTAACCGCAGTTCTTTCGGTCACTTCTAAAGCAACCGCCATAGCATTCCTCGTTGTGCTCGTATTTGGACCGCTCTCCCCGATTCAAGAACAAATCGCTCCGCTCATCGCCCTTTTGGCTGGCACCACGTTATTCGTCGGAAACCTCGGTGCGTTAAAGCAAAGCCGTCTCCGCCGCTTTATGGCTTACAGCTCTATTGCTCAAGCGGGCTACATTATGATAGCGTTGCTCGGCCCTGCGACAATGGCTAAGACAGCCATCATCTATTACCTCTTTGTCTATGCCGTTTCGAACTACCTCGCATTCTTCGTGTTCGGCATTATCGGACACCACCGTGACGAAACATTCGATTCTTTACGCGGACTTTCCAAGCAAAATTCGCACCTCGGCATCGCCCTTGCGATTTCGATGTTCAGCTTGGCTGGCATTCCGCCCCTCGCCGGATTCTTCGGAAAATTCCACTTGTTCTTCAGCGGTGCATCCACTGGACATTATGGACTCGTGGCTTTCGCCGTTTTGAACAACGTCATCGCCTTGTTCTACTACTTGCAACTGATTAAGAGTGCATGGGTCGATGAACCAGACGGTCACTTGAATCCGCTCCGCTTGACCAAGCGCCAACGCATTGTGATATTCGTGCTTTGCGCCTCCGTCATTTTCCTTGGATTCTTGCCGTTCTTGAGCGACAATATTTTCGCCGGATTCACACGATAAGAACACTCGCAATAAACGCCACGCGAAAAAGATTGCATAGAAAAGTCACCCTCGAAAGGGTGACTTTTTTGTTTCCAACCAAAACTAACCAAAAATCAATTCTTCACGAATTTCATCATCCGAACGCCGCGATCGGTAGTCAGTCGAGCAAAGTAAATTCCCGCTCGCAAGTGCGACAAGTCGAGCACACGGAATTTGCCCTGCGATTCAAGCCCAGACACATCAACGCGGCGACCATCGACACCGACAACGTCTAGGCGGATCACGAAACGAGAACCGACGACAAGGCGTGAGGCCTGCGAATCGTAGAAAAGGACTTTCGACGGGGAGCTGAATGTGGCGAAGTCGAGCCCAGAATGATTAGAGTCACTGGATCCTATCGCTCCGCTCCAGGATGACGAAGAAACCGAGGTTAAGGATGACGACGATTTACCGTCATTCTGGACGCTCGAAGAGCTGATAGAATCCACAGAACTGCTGCTAGATTCCGAGTCCAGCCCGGAATAACGAGACTCACTGGATGTCGGGTATTCCATAACCTCGCCGTCGCTCCCTTTGTACGCGACCAAAGCGTCTTTGAGCTTTTGGTTCACTTCGCTCGCGCCATCATCCACAGAATTGTCAAACACCCACTTGAAATCGCCACCCTGCACACGCCCCGCGTATGCACGCACATTAGCCCTCGCCTGTTCCGGCGAATCCGCCGTGTAGCTGTACATCACCGACTTGTCCGTATCAAAATTATTGTAGGCATTCGCGCCAGCCACGGACTTTACGCTAGAAGGCACCTTGTCATCGCGTTTTTCGACGACGTACGCATCAAAGTCCGCCTTCGTGTCCATCGCCTCTACAGACGTTTCTACGCCCTTGAGCATATACTTGCTTGCCCCATACGGAATGAACGTGAACGAGCCTTCCATAAAATTGTTAAACGCCTTAATCGAACCGCCATCTTCTTTGCTGAAAGTCGCATTGTTCTTATCATCGCGCTTGTCGCCGCCAGCATAAACATCAGACCCCTGCATCGAAGTCATCATCGGATATTTGCAGTTGCGGAAATAATTCGCTTCCATGAACACGGATGAACCGAGCGTGGAACCCGCCCCATACTTTGCATTACCATCGTAATAGTTGTTATAAACATGAGCGCTGTAATAACGCACTCTCGGGTGGCGGCTGTCGGAATGGTCGTACCAGTTGTGGTGATACGTGATATAAAGCCCGTCGGTCGCGCCCTCCGAAAGCCCGAGCAAATTGGACTTGCCGTTATCCCAGAAATGGTTGTAGCTGAACGTGATGAACGTCGATTTTTTGCAGTCCAAAGCCCCATCGCCTTTAACTTGATCCTTGTCGCTACCGGCATGCCCGTAAAAGAAGTCGCAGTTGTGCACCCAAACGTACTTGTTGTCTTGCTGGAGACCTACGTTGTCGCCCTCGTCAGAATCCACATTCATGATGCCGAGATTGCGGATTTCCACGTCTTGCGAATTCTTGACGCGGATTCCCCAGCCATTCGCTGTCGCATCGTTGCCAATGCCTTCGAGCGTTACCGCCATCCCCTCTTTTTTGCCCATATCAATCACAATATCGCCATGGTCTGTTTCTTGAGGGTCGGTCACATTGCCCACCAAACGAATCGCTAGCGGACGCGTTTCACATCCTTTCTTTAACGCCGTCAAAATATTTTGTAAGCCCGTACATGCAGTCGTTGCACCCTTGCTGCTAGTCACAACGTCCAGCTTGACCGTATTCTTAGTCGATTCCGTAACGTAAAGGACAACCGCATCTTTCTTGAGCGTTCCATCTGCATTGTAAGCCCCCGGAACATGCCCATCGCTAAACGCAAAACCGCTGCGGTCATGAGCCTTGACTGCAATTTTCTCGGAAGTGGACGAAGCCCCCTCCTTGCCGCCTTTAACCGAAACAACCTTGAGCGTGTAATCGCCCGCCTTGAGTCCCACGGCATCGACTCGGTACTTGGAGCCGTATTTTCGGATGAGCGAGCCATCCACCTTGACATTGCTTGCCCCGGCACCAGAATAATAGACGTTATACCCGTCCGAGCCATCAGAAAGCCACTCGGCATAAGCCGATTCTAGCGAGCCAGAAACATTTTGGAAAGAAACCTGTGCACCAGCCGTGGCAAAAAAGCCCGCACATGCAAAAACCGAAACAATCCGTTTCATAAATACATCCCACTTTTCTTAACGAGGTCCACCAATAACCTCACACCGCTAGATAATATACAACAAAGTGTGTTTTACATCAATATTTTTCTTCAAAAAAAAGAAAAAGGTATGCAATCGACGCTATATAGTGGTTTTCTGCAATTATGAATTTTATTTTTCATGAAAAAATCCCATAAAATTTTATATTGTTGTTCGCTGAAGTATGGATGGGATAATATTTGGAGAGGTATAATGTTAAAAAAGACTTTTTTAGCTAGTCTTGCCGTTTGCGGATTCGCATTCACAAACAGTTTTGCAGGCTTAAGCGATGACGATTACATTGAAGCCGCTTGGATGACCACGCGATTCTACGGTGCCCAGCGTTCTGGCCAAGGCCCGAACTGGATTCTCGACGGCACAAACAATCCCACCAGCTTTACTGGCGACAAATACAACGGAAAGGACGTGAGCGGCGGTTGGTTCGACTGCGGCGACCACGTGATGTACGGACAGAGCCAAGGCTTTGCCTCTTACGTTTTGGCACTTAGCTACGCTGAATTCACCAAGGGCTATTACGACCTTTACACCGGCGACTACACCGACTATAAGGCTAGCAAGGACTACACCCGCAAGGGCGGCAAGCCAAACGATATCCGCGACCTTCTCGAAGAACTCCGCTACGAAGC
>CAMZGI010000190.1 GCA_947306305.1 uncultured Fibrobacter sp. | reverse complement strand
GCCTCTCCAAAGGAATCGAGCAAACTTGAATCGGGTAAGATGCAGATGCTTCTGGACTTGCTCACGTCTATCCAGGACCAAGGCGAAAAGACGCTCATCTTCACGCAATTTGCCGAAATGGGCAACCTCCTCAAAACGACTATCGAAACTGAACTCGGGCTCCGCACGCACTTCTATCACGGCGGCTGCACGCAAGCACAACGTGCCGAAATGATCCAAGACTTCCAAGGGAACCCGGACTGCAAAGTGCTCATCCTCTCGCTCAAGGCCGGCGGCACCGGACTCAACCTCACCGCCGCTTCGCAAGTCATCCACTACGATTTGTGGTGGAACCCCGCCATCGAAGCGCAAGCCACCGACCGAGCGTTCCGTATCGGACAAACTCGCAACGTCCAAGTCCACCGATTCATCACCAAGGGTACGTTCGAAGAAAAAATTAACGCCCTTCTCGAAACGAAAAAGGCTATTGCGAACATGACCGTGAACGCGGGCGAAACATGGCTAGCCGACATGGACGACAAGCAACTCGCCGAAATATTCAGGCTAGACAACACAATTGTTTAAAAATATTCTGCAATTTTGCGATTTTCGCCATTTTTTACGTAATAATTAGAGAAAAATCCAATTTTTTACGTAATTTTTCGAATAAAAGAAGCAATTTTTGCAAAAAAATTTTGGAAAAATGCATTCAAAGCCCCCTTTTTCCCAACCAAAGCCCCAATTTTGATGAGTTTATATAAAAAAAGGGGCTAAAACCACCCCAAAAATACGAACAACGTTAAAATTTTACGTAAGAATTTTCAAAAAAGCAGACTTTTTGACGTAAATTTTGCCATTTTTTCAATTTCGCCCTTTTCCGCAAGCAATTAATTTGTTCATAATTCATGAAAAATGGTTCAAAGACGATAAATCGATTGCAACAACGCCTTAGAACAATTCCGCCCAGTGGTTACCGTTGTAATTTTTGGCGGTGTCCGCGTCCATGCCAATGTGGCGAACAAGATCTTCGATGCTAGCAAACTTCTTTTCGGGGCGCAAGAACGCAAGCAAGTCCAGCACCAAATGCTGGCCATAGATATCCTCGCTAAAGTCGAGCAAGTATGCCTCAATTGCAAGATTATGCGTGCCAGGCGTCGTCGGCTGCGTCCCGATATTCACGACAGAGCGGAAAATGCGACCATCCAACAATCTTGCACTTGCCACATACACGCCGCCTCTCGGCAAGAACTTGTATTTTTCTACTTGCACATTCGCCGTCGGGAATCCAATCGTCCGGCCTAATTGCTTGCCCACTACGACGGTTCCAGACAAACGATACGGGCGGCCTAAATACGTCTGAGCACGATCGACATCGCCGTTCAAAAGAGCATTGCGCACCGCCGAAGAGCTCACGCGTTCGCCCTTGTGGAGAACCATCGAAAGCATCTGCGTCGAGAGTTCCGGGAAAGCCGCAGTAATCGTTTCGTAATTGCCCTTGCCACCAGCACCAAAGCAGTGGTCATGTCCAAAAAACATGGACGCAACTTCGCGTTTTTCTATCAGTTCGGTACGGACAAACTTGTCAAACGGGAGTTTCGCCATTTCAGGCGTAAACGGCAACACCAAAAATTCAAGCCCAAGACTTTCGACAAATTCACGTTTTTCCTCAGTCGTCGTAAGAAGCAACGGGTCGCCCGGTCCACGCAAAACGTAATTGGAGTGCGGTTCAAAGCTGATGACCGTCGGCTGCAAATGATTCACTTCAGCAACCGCTTTGAGTGTGCGGAAAAGAGCTTGGTGTCCTAAATGGCATCCATCAAAATTTCCCATTGTCACAGCACGTTTCATCAGTCATCCTTACCTTATACGTCATTCCCGCGAAAGCGGGAATCTATTAATCTTCACCTTACTCGTCATTCCGGCCTCCGAGCCGGAATCTATTCATCCTCGCCCAAATAAAACTTAGGTTTTATCCGTCCCGGCTCATAGTTGCACAGCGCTATAACACAGCCATTACAATCCGCTGCAAAAACAAATTTTTCAGAACCGGGCTCTGCGCTCAAGTTTTCAACAGGAGTCCGCCAAGGGACCCAATTTCCCAAACGAATTGCCTTGATTTGATCGTTGTTCAAACGCACCACAGGAAAATCCAAGACCTGATCCACCGGGAGCAAGTGCTCAACGGTAATTTGGTCGCCGCGAACAGCACGATCGACAGTCACATTCCCTATGCGATGGCGACGGATCATCGATACGCAACCGCATGTTCCCAAAGCACGGGCTATGTCACGCCCCAAAGCTCGGATATACGTTCCCTTGCTGCAATTACATTCCATGTCGAACGTCGCAAAGCACTTGCCAGAGCAGCCTTCCGTTTCAAGCCCCTCGCCCACGATTTTCAGCGATTCGATGTGAATTCGGCGAGGCTTAAGTTCAATTTGCTTGCCACGCTCCATCCAGTCGCTTGCACGGCGGCCGTCGATTTTTACGGCACAATACTTCGGCGGGATTTGGTCGATGTCGCCCAGGAACTGCGGAAGGACGCTTTCCAAGTCTTCGCTCAGGATGACACATTTCGCTTCTGTCGAGCTTTTTGTTTCCTTCGTCATTCCGGCCTCGGAGCCGGAATCTCTCTCGTCTCTCGTCTCTCCTCTCTCGTCTGTCTTCACCACTTCCCCGTCCCATTCGAGAGTGTCGGTTTCGTAGCCAAGGTGGAGCCTAAATGTATAGCACTTGTCCTTTGCCTCTATGTAGGGCAAAAGACGTGTCGCACGCCCCATGGCGGCGATAATAAGCCCGCTTGCACGCAAGTCCAAAGTCCCTGCATGCCCAACGCGCTTAGTACAAAAGACCCTTTTCAGAGGGAAAAGGGCCTTAAAAGATGTTTCACCTGCAATTTTGTCCAACAGGACGAAGCCGGAAGAGGCCAATTAAAGATCCCCTTTCTGCTTCAGTTCGGCAAGAATTTCTTCAATATGCATGGCATGTTCAAGGTTTTCATCCAAAACAAACTTGAGTTCGGGAATTTTGAAAATCTTCAAAGCCTTGCCCAAAACGCCACGGATAAACCCTGCGGAATTGTTCAGTCCAACAAGCGTGTCGCGTTTTTCCTTATCGGAACCCATCACAGAAACGAGGGCCTTTGCATAGCTCAGGTCTTCGGTAATGTCCACGCGGGTAATGCTGGTGAGAGGGCTCACGCGAGGATCCTTCAAGCCTTTCTGAATAAGCTTGCCGATTTCTTCGCGAAACTGTTCGCCCAATCTGTCTGTTCTACGACTCATTTATAGGTTATAGGTTTTAGGTTATAGGATTTAGTAATTAGTGGTTAGTTAGGGTTGAGCAACGAGCACGCTTCGCTTTGAGCTATGAGCTTTTCAGCTCACAGTTCATCGCTGACGGCTCACGGCTATTCCGCCTTTTCCGCAGCGGCCGCAGCTTTAGCCTTTTCTTCGGCTTCTTCACGTGCCACGTCTTCCAAAGTACGAGCAACCTTGACTTCCTTGAAGAAGATGAGGCTGTCGCCTTCCTTGATATCGTCGTAACCCTTGAGGCCGATACCGCACTCGAAGCCACGAGCGACAGACTTCACGTCGTCCTTCATGCGCTTGAGAGACTGGACTGCAGTTGCGCCGAGTTCCACGCCATTGCGATAAACACGAACGAGGCTTGTGCGATCGACCTCGCCGTCGGTAACCATACAGCCAGCGATAAGACCGACCTTCGGAACCTTGAACACCTGACGGATTTCGGCTTCGCCAACGAGTTCTTCGCGGAGAATCGGCTTGAGGAGACCTTCCACAGCGTTCTTGATATCTTCAATGCAGTCGTAAATCACGCGGTAGTTGCGGATTTCGATGCCTTCCTTCTGAGCCATTTCGCGGACAGCGAGAGACGGCATAAGGTGGAAGGAGATAATGATTGCCTGAGCGGTCGTTGCAAACAAGATATCGGACTCCGTAATCGTACCCACACCCTTGCGGATGATGTTGACGCGGACTTCCTTGTTCGTAAGCTTTTCGAGGGAAGCAGCCAAAGCTTCTGCAGAACCACCCACGTCGGCCTTGACAATGAGGTTGAGTTCGGAGAGCTTGCCTTCCTTCTTGTCGTTGAAGGAATTTTCCAAAGACACGGTCTTACGGGCGCGGAGATCGCGTTCACGTGCGGCCATACGGCGCTTGGATGCAATTTCACGTGCGGTCTTTTCGTCTTCGACCACCACAAGTTCATCACCGGCTTGCGGAGTACCGTCAAAGCCGAGCACCTGACACGGAGCGGACGGAGGAGCTTCCTTCATCTGGACACCACGTTCATTGAACATGGCACGGACACGACCGGCATAGATACCGCAAACAAACGGGTCACCCACATGGAGCGTACCATTCTGCACGAGGATCGTAGCCATAGAACCCTTACCCACGTCGAGCTTGGATTCAACGACAGCGCCACGGGCATGCGTATCCGGGTTGGCCTTAAGTTCCAAAATTTCAGCTTCGAGAGCAAGCGTTTCGAGGAGCACATCCATGCCCTGGCCGGAACGTGCAGAAACTTCGATACAGCTGGTCTGACCACCCCACTGTTCAACTTCAACGCCGCGTTCAGCGAGCTGGGCGCGAATCTTGTCCGGATTTGCAGTCGGAAGGTCCATCTTCGTGATAGCGACAACCATCGGAACGTGTTCACGCTTCGCAAGTTCAATACATTCAACAGTCTGCGGCATCACCATGGAGTCGGCAGCGACCACAAGCACAATCACGTCGGTCACCTGAGAACCGCGAGCACGCATAGCGCTGAACGCTTCGTGACCCGGAGTATCGAGGAACGTCACCTTGCCCTGCTTGGTCGTCACTTCGTAAGCACCGATGTGCTGCGTAATGCCACCCGATTCGCCAGACACCACGTGAGTCTTACGAATCCAGTCGAGGAGAGAAGTCTTACCATGGTCAACGTGGCCCATAACAGTAACCACCGGATGACGCGGCTGGAGATTTTCTTCGCTTTCTTCTTCGACACCGAGAACTTCTTCTTCGTATTCTTCCATCAGCTGCGCTTCGTAACCGAATTCATCAGCCAAAATCTGAATCGTTTCAAAGTCGAGGCGGGCGTTGATGGTCACCATCATGCCCATTTCCATGCACTTCGCAATGACGCGTGCCGGCATCTGGTCCATAAGACCAGCGAGTTCGCCCACAGTGATGAAGTCAGAAGTCTTGAGGATCTTCTTTTCTTCACCCGAGTTGTTGTCGTTATGTTCTTTGTGATAAACTTTCTTGACCGGGTTCTTGGAGAGGGA
>CAMZGI010000189.1 GCA_947306305.1 uncultured Fibrobacter sp. | reverse complement strand
TTGCACGTCGCTGTGGGCTGGACCCGGAATCTTGTGATAGTAAGAAATATTCCTTGCCCACACGAAGAATATACTTGCCAGCATGTGGCACAGAAATATTAAGAGACCCTGCACCGAAATCCCACTTGCCCTTTATAATTACTTGCCCAATCGCGTTGACGAGCGTGTAATTGCATTTCGAAGCTCCTGACGAATTTGCAACCTTGTTCACGGTAATGTTTCGTCCTTGTTTTACGATGCTGTAACTGGTGCGGTCGTTTTGGGCTTTGCCCATCGAACGCCCATATTTAATCGAATTTGTCGAATCGACTGCCTTCGGATTTTCAGACGTTGCGATTATAGCGGTGATGGATTTTGCGGGGAGCATAAGCGAAATTTTATCGCCCCCGATCGCGGCTGTTCCCTTCTTCAGCGCGTTCTGCGTATGCGAAACGAATGTTTCTCCGTTGAGGTCTGCAAGCGTCAATGTTGTCACGTTTTTATCGCTAGCTCCAAAGTTCGGGATGGATATGTTTGCTTGTTGCATGTCTTTTTCGGAGCGGTTCACCAGAATCACCGTGAGTGAATCGCCTTTGTTCGTGATGGAACTGTACGCCGAAACTAGTGAATCATTTGTGGATGTGGATTGCACGCGGTTCTCGTGCCCGTAGCGGCTAAAAAGATGCACCACTTCGTACATGCCGTCGCCCCAACTCCACGGAGTAAAAATCTCAACGCCGTTGTCTTGCATGGTCCCGATAAACGATGCGTATGTAAGTGCCGTGACCATCGCGTTGGTGTCATTCAAATTTGTTTCGGTAATGCCAAGCGTAATCCCGTGACCCTCGCCAAAATACTGGTCAAGCCATTTGCGGATGCGTGTAAAAATGTATTCCTTGGTCTCGTTGTTGTTCCATTTGCCGCTGACATTCTTGATGCCGTTGGCACCAGGATAATTGTAGGCGGTGTCGAATAAAACGCGGTGCCAGTTGACGCGGCTCTCGTAATCTTTTTCGGTCGGGTACCAGTGAATGTCAAAAACATCGATTAACTTGATGCCGGATTTTTTCTGCTCTTCCGCAATCTTCATGATAAAGTATTCTAGCCAGCAGTAATTGCGGTCGGCCCCTTTGGGCTTGTTCTGGTCATTGTACGAATAGATGGAGCACCATTGCCATTCGTTTGCGACGACAGGGCCGGTGAGCTTGATATCTTTCCATGCGGCACGTGCCTTTTTCGCCACGTCGATGTAGCATTCCACAAGGAAGTCGCCTGTCACGGGCAAATCCAAATCGGAATGCGTTCCCCGCCAAATTTCCATCTCGTTGTCCATGCTCCAATACTGGAATCGGCTCATGTCGTATTTCAGTTCGTCTTTCCAATGCGGGATGATTCCCACCGTAGAATCGGCTGGCCAAGGCTCGTTATAAAGCGTGTAGTCGCCCGCCTTGATAAGCGTTTCGCCATCGTCTTCGACCTCTCCGCCGCCAGCAAGATCAAGGGAACGGTTGGCATTCTTTCCGTCATGAGCTTGTTTGAAATCCCAATCGGCAAAATTGTACTCGTTTGTCTTTGCCGCATAACCCGTTAGCTGGAAAGCATACATGGCGTCAATACCCGGCATTTTGTCGAGCACCTTTTTCGCGGTGATGCCCCAGTCGTGCGAATAAACGTTGTTGAACCAGTCGGGATGCACCGTGAGCTTTTTTCTCCAGTTGTAACGCGTCGCGTTGTTGCCGTTGTTCGCCCGCAACATGTGAATGCCCGCTTCGAGCATCTGGCTTATGAATGCTTCTTCCGTCGAATCGCTCTCGACTTTGGTATCGCTGATTTTATCGATGTTCCTCCCGTAAAGATACGGCGAAATCTTTTTCACGCCCTTTTGCGTCTCGATGGTAATGTCAATCGCCGCAAATGAAACTGACGAAAGCCCTGTGGCAACCGCAAGCGAAATCGCAAGACGTTTGGAAAAAACATTCACGGAGCTTGTGGCGAAACCTTTCGCAAAATCTGTTGCACGATTGAGAAAATGAATCATAAGACGGTCCTGAAAGCGGGGGAGGATAAATGTAAAATAGACTTTTTGGAAGGCTAGTGCATTGGGGAAAATGGAAAAAACTATAAAAAAGCTAGAGGCATAGTTTCCTCTAGCGTTCTTTTTAATGAAGGAATCGAGACCAAGCCGCTCTTTATCCGATAATGAATTTACGGTATCTTTTTTCGTGCTTATCGTATCGTTTGAAAAGACAAATCGTATTCATTAGAATTTTATTTGATTGCAAGCACGGCGTTCAGTAATTTGGCTGATACGCCATTTGCCCGAAGGAACTTTGCAATCTTCTTATCGCGTGCGGCGAACCTTAGGCTGGTGGTTCAAAAGAGCCTTTGGGTGTTGCGTCCTCGAAAAAAAAGAATTGCTTTGCTTAATTACGCTCCTTCTTCCCATTCCTCTTCGACGTCCGACTTCGGGATTTCAATCTCGTCGAGGAACTTGCCCTTTGTTTGTGTGATGAACGCTTCCATTTCTTCCCAGCTGGTGCGGAGCAGGTAAATGAGGTAACGCAGACCTTCGAAGCATTCGATATCGTCGTGGTTTTCGAACAGCTCGGAGTAACCGTCGCTTTCGTACAGCGCACCGGCTTCTTGTAATTTGTCGAGTTCGTCGGAATATGTGTCTTGATCCATCCACCAGTCGAATGTGGATGATTTAGTCTTGTAGATTATCGGCATTCCGTCGCATTCGGAGATGATGAAGAAGAACGGTTTTCCTTTCGTTGGTTTCAATTCGACTTCGGCGTTGAAAATGGCTGGGTCCGGGCCACCGCTGTACTGATCTACGCGAGCGTTTACAATCTGGTACTTTTTCATAGGGCGTTCTCCTTGTTGATGCTTTCTATGCTTATTATCGTATGTGAATTTGCAATTGTCAAATAAAATTCAAAAAAAATGGGCGAGGCTCGCCTACCTTGAAAATTCCCCCCCCCAAAAAAAATTATTTGACATTCCTTTTTCCCAATACGATGTATCTGTAAAGGCTTGTCAAAATGCCAGAAATGCTCAAAGGAGGAGCTATGAAATATACGCGGTATATTCCGAACGATAACCAAATCAATATTTGGTTTTACTTGTTCTTTGCTTCGATTGCTCTTTTCATTGGATATGTTTTTCATGATGTATTCAAAGACGAGGGAGAGCTGAACGCTGATGAGGTGATCGCTGAGTATTCTTCACGGTGCCCGAAAGGCTATGTGGCCTGGACGACAATTGATTATTTGGAGCCGTTTTTTGTAGAAGGTGCGAAAGATTCCATCATGGGGTTTGAAAAGCAGATTAGATCGGGGTGCCGTCCAACTGTGGCGGGGCTCGAAACCCCAGATTCCGTCCACTATTGCGAGGTCTTTGGCTACGTTGATATTAGCACCAAATATGTCATGAGTCTTGACTCGTTTTCTGGGACAGAAGCTCGTCAAAAGTTTTGATTTGTACAGTTGTTTTGTACAAATTTCGCCGGCGGTTTACGCCGCTGTAATTATGCGGCCAAGATTAAGCCGCCATGAGCAGGGTGAATTCTTGCAGCAGTCCGTTTTCTTTCATTGTGCGGATTAACGCTTTGCGGTAGATCCCGACGCAAGCTCGGGTACAGCCCATGCGTCTTGCGACGTTGGCGTCGCTGTAGTCTTCGCCTTCTTTGCAGAGTTCCAGGCTTGCGGCGAAGTACTTGCACAGTTTGGGGTTCTGCTTGATGGTTCGGCAAACCAGTTTCACTGCGTCTTCCCAGTAGCAGTCCTCTACGAAATGGTCTTCGCGGGCGATGCCTTTGAGAATTTCTACCATGTGCGCCAATTCCGGTACGTTTTCGACGTTGCTTCCGCATTCCAGCGAAAAGTCCACATGTTCTTCGCGCTTGCTGCGTTTGGAGTTGTTGCGTTTTTCGTCGGCCAAGAACCAGTTGCATTTTTGCGTGGTGTAGGCGACGAATGGCACGCCCAAATTCGGGTCGAATGTTGATACGGCGTTGTAGAACAAAAAGTACGCGTTGCCGAGCAGGCTGTCTTGACGTTCCTTGAGGCTCATGCCGTTGAGGCTGAAGTCGGAATTGATTTGGTAGGACTTGTTTGCCATAACGCCTGCGATTTGGCCTCCGCAGATGTTCCAAAGTTCGTTGATGGCTTTGTCGCGAAGGTCCATGTTGCTGGTGCTCTGGGCGATGGCGATGAGGTTGTTGATGGCGGTGTTGGTGGTGTTTGTCATGGGCGATTCCCTTGTTGGTGATGGTTTTGGCGTTGAAAAGGTCAAAAAAGACAACAGAAAACCCTTTGATGTATATCAAAAGGCAAAAAACGTGTATTTAGATGTGATTATGTGGCCGATCCGAACTTCGGAGCGGTGGTGGGCGAGGCACTCAAAAGATTAGTGCCGGAGCAAGCGACGGAGGAAAATTCAAATACTCTCATATCTTCAATTTCAAATATAGGAAACCGAAATGTCAAAACATGACAGTTGAAAATGGTCTTTTGTAAATTATTTATTTACAAAAGGAGCTGAGTTCCCGTCTCGTCGCAATTAAATTGACTTTAAACGTGCAATCCCTTGATAAATATGATTGATCAAAATGTTCCATTTATACGCTGGCGGATTCATGGTGCGGTTGCTTTCGTCGAGGTAAAGGTTGCGGCGGAGCGCAATGGTGAGAGTGGGACAGTCTGACGCTCCGATGACGTTGTGGATGAATGGCGGGTTGATGCCGATGTTGTAGCGGCCAAATTCTGCGAATTGTTTATGGACGAATTCAATGATGTTGTCGCTGGGGCGGCTTTTGTCGTTGTTGTACGCGATGCCGATATCGAGGCGGTTGCCGTTCTGGTCGATTGCTTTGGGATCGTTCGAGGCGAAACTCATTCCGTTGATTAGGATTGTGTTCGGCTGCTTCGTCGCTTTGATAAGTTCGGATTGATCTGCTATGACGAAAAAGATCTTTTCGCGAAGCAGTTCTAAATGCGGCTTGAAGATTACGTTTGACAGGTCGTTTTCTTTGTCGGCGAATGGAGCGTTGAGCACAATTTGCATGAGTGTCCTCTTTTGGTGTCTGTGCTTTAATTATCGTATGGAATAAGAAAAATGTAAAAAGCTTTTTTGAAAATTTATGACCGACACGACCAACGCCCCCTTTTTCCAGCATTTTCTCTTGTCCTCTAACCACTGCCTACTAGCCACTAACCACTAAAATTTCTAAATTGGCACTCGTCCAAGCAATATCGCCTGGGCATAAACAATCACCGGCTTGCAAGAGTCGCTTCGGTGGCGC
>CAMZGI010000188.1 GCA_947306305.1 uncultured Fibrobacter sp. | reverse complement strand
GTTAAGGATGGCAAGATTACCAAGACTGTCAAGACGGATGCTTTTGCTCAGGCTGAAGGTCAGTCTCCGCATCTCGTTGATTTCGAAGTCAGCGGCGATACGTTGTTCGCCCTCTTCCAGCGCTATACTTCGGAAGGCTTTGTGACCACGTTCTCTGCTCCGGGTCTCCTTGCTATGTACAAGTTGAACGATGGCACGTTGCTTGATACTATCGGGCTTGCTAAGAAGAATCCGATTGCAATGGGCTTTGCCAAGGGCAAGCTCTATGTGGGTTCTATGGCTGAATACAATGATAGCTGGGGAACGGATGCTGACGATGCACGCGGTATTGAAGTTGTTGACTTTGCCAAGAAAACCACTTCTATTGTTGTGGATGGTGCAAAGCTCGGTGGTGGCATTTATGCATTTGTTGTAGATGCAAAGAATGCTGTTGCATACGCTTCGATTTACAAAGTTGGTGGCAATGTTCCTGTAGTGAAGGTGGATCTCGCGAAGAAGACTGTAGAAACTGTTTCTGGCATTGCTGATGCCGAAGGCTCCCTTGTTGTTGATGCCGCAGGCGTTCTTTATGCTGGTGACCGTTCTTATGGCGCTTCGGCTGTTTATACTTATAACGCGGGTACGGCAAAGAAGATTACGGCTCCGGATGGCGCTCTTCCGCCATACAACATCGCTATTGTGAAGTAACGAATTTGTCATCCTCGACTTGGTCGAGGATCTATACGAGACTCAGTTTGAGGCGGCTATTCCAAGCCGCCTTTATTATAATTTCCTAAACTGAAAAAATTTTACTGTTTTATTATATTGTTGTAAATTATAAGCAAGTTTTGGTAACCGAACTTCAGTGGAACTGCATTCGTTTAAATAGGGATAGTAATACTTTATGAAAAATTTTTTCATCTATATACTTGTAATGTCTTCTATTGCGTTAGCAGCTAATGTGAATTTGCCTGAAGTTGATGTATTCCGTGCAGCTTTGCGTGATTCGGTTCATTGGTTTGAAATGGAAAAGAATACAGACTATACTATTTGCACGGATGATGTAAATAATGGTATGTGGAAGGGAACGGACTTTTCTTTTAAAAAGAATAATAATTGCGTTCACTTAAATTCTGACAATTATGTGAAGAGCGGAAAACTTTGGTATGTGACAAACATGGGTAATGTGCATACATTTAATCTTCTTGTGGGGATGAAATATGTTGATTTGTCAACGCAAGAACACTTAATAGGAACAGATTTGCGTTGTTTGCGAACGAAATCAGGTAGTTGTGTCTATAAAGATCCTATAAGGCGAGTACGTATAGAAAAAGTTCTTGCTGTTGATAAATATAAGGTCACAGATTGTGAATTTATTCATGCGTTGTGGGATTCGATTCCTGTACAGAAAAACAAAAATTTAGATGATAACAATAATTTTTGGATTGAAAAGAAAATGCTCATGAAAAAGAATGGGACTTGCGATGCTCATGATTCCGCTGCAATTCGTGTTCATCTTTATCATGCTTTTGTATATGCGAATATTAGAAGTTTACGAGATGGTTTTAAGCCGGTATACTCTTTTAAAAAAACGGAATCAATGAAGAGATCCTTTGATAAAAAGGATGGTTCTTTCAATATTGATGGGACTAGTTTTTTTGCTAATGTTGCAGAAAACGTGAATGTGATGATTGATGAAAATGCTGATGGCTATCGTTTGCCATATTATGATGAGTGGATGGCTTTTTCGCGAGGTAGTGCAGGAACATATGGTGAGAATAACTTGAATGATTCTACAAGAAAATCTCAGTATGCTTGGTTTGGTGTTCAAGAAAGTGATGATTTTTATTCGACTTTAGACAAAAATAAATTTGAAAATAAAATTACTCTAAAACATTCTTGTGGCCTTTGGAAACAAAAATCTCGCCCTGTGGGAATGCTAAAACCCAATGATTATGGCTTGTACGATGTGCTTGGACTAGTCTGCGAAAGAGTAATGTTGCCTGGCAGAAGCCTGTTCCATAATGAAGTTTCGTCATGTAAAGGAGGCTTTTTAACATCCTCTATTGATGAATTAAATATAAGGAACCATTGTGATGATGATGGTTTTGCTAGCAAATTGTTCCAAGGTCTTCGCCTTGTTCGCCAGATTAGATAAGCTTTAGAAGGCGTATCGTATAAATGTTCCTATACTTTGTTGTAGGAACGTTTTTTTTTGTTTTATATTTAGTACAAATGTTTGTTAAGGAGTAAGAATGAAACGTTTGTTTTGTGTTGCTTTGTTTTCCACTTTGATTCTTGTCGCTTGCGGTGATGACTCAGGCAATCCTTTTGTTGCGAATGAAGATTCGTCATCGTCATTTGTTTTGCTTTCATCTTCCTCTGTTGTTGAATTGAGTGGCTCGAATCATGAAGAAGAGAAAAAGGTTCTTTCTTCATCCTCGTTTCTTATTGTGACATCCTCTTTCTCGACTCTGATCGAGAACCAATTTAGCAGTAGCAGCAAAGGTTCTGTCAGTTCTTCAAGTATCTTGAATGATGCGTCTTCATCGTCTGCAAAAGAGGAATTGCTGACTGGTTCTGTAACTGATGAACGTGATGGTCGGAAATACAAAACGGTGAAGATTGGTAGGCAATGGTGGTTTGCTCAGAATCTCAATTATGAAACAGAAAATAGCCATTGCTATAATGATTCTACGAAATATTGTGATAAGTATGGACGCCTTTATACATGGGCTGATGCTGTGGGCAAGTCTGAAGAGGAATGTGGTGTAAGGCATGTTTGTAATCTTACCTTGCTAGTGCAAGGTGTTTGCCCGTCGGGGTGGCATGTCCCTTCAAATTATGAATGGAATGATTTGCTTGTTTATGTTGGTGGCGATGAAATTGCTGGCGAAGTCTTGAAAAGTTCAAGTGAAGCCGGCTTCGCATTACTTTATGCAGGGCGAATTAATTATGCGGGTGATTTTATTCAAGAGGGACGAAGTGCATTTATTTGGAGTTCTAGCGAAGTTGACGATTATGATTCCTATTATGTGGATTTTTATTATACATATAGCAAAGTCTTTTTAGAGGATGCTGACAAAACGGATGGATATTCTGTTCGTTGTGTAAAATATGGTATTTAGCTTTTTTTGTGGGAATGACTATTCATCAGTTCGAGGCGGCTATTCCAAGTCGCCTTATTTTGTATAACATCATTCGCGGACTCACAGAAAGGTCGCGCCCGGCGGCGCTCATGTTGCCGTCGTGACGGCGGAGCGCTTCGCTTAATATTTCGCGCTCGTAGCTGTCCATTAGCGTTGCAAGCGGGCTGTTCCCTTCGGGGAGCACGGATGTGCCCGAAGTGACATCCGTTTGCAATGTGGGCGGCAAATCGTAGGCGTTGATGCAAACGTCTGTGGTGGCGAGGCATGCGTGCTCGATGCAGTTTTCGAGTTCGCGCACGTTTCCCGGCCAGTGGTAGCTCATGAGCATGTCGATGGCGGGCGTGCTTAAACGCAAGATTTTCTTGCCGTATTTCAAGTTCATCTTTTCGATGAAATGGTCGGCCAAAAGCAAAATATCGGTTTTACGTTGTATTAGCTCTGGGAGCGAAATCTGGAAAATATTCAAGCGGTAGTAAAGGTCTTCGCGGAACGTGCCTTGCTGCATCATGGCTTCGAGATTTTTGCCTGTGCTTGCTATAAGACGCACGTTGGATGGCTGGACGATGTTGCTCCCCAAGCGGTTAAATTTCTGCTCTTGAATGAACTGCAAAAGTTTTAATTGTGCCGTGAGCGGCAAGTCGGCGACTTCGTCTAAAAAGAGGGTGCCGCCGTTTGCTTGTTCGGCTTTGCCGATGTGCCTGTTGGTGGCTCCTGTGAACGCTCCGCGTTCGAACCCGAAAAGTTCGCTTTCAAAAGAGTTGGCGCCTTCGCTGAGGGCATCGCAGTTTAATGCGATGAACGGGCTTTGTTTGCGGTCCGAAAGCTCGTGGATGCTACGTGCCACGTATTCTTTGCCAGTGCCTGTTTTGCCTCGGATAAGGACGGTCGCGTTTGTGGGGGCGATTTGCCGCACGAGTTTGCTGACTTCGCGCATTTCACGCGTGTTGCCGACGAGTTCGCCGGGAACGCCTTCGATGATGTTGCGAATTTTCTGGCACTCGATTTGGTGCTCGGCTTCGATAGTTTCGAAATTCTGCTTTAAAATTCCCTGAATACTTTCCAAAAGTTCGCCTCGCTTGCGAACCTTTTGGATTTTCTCGACAATGGCCGTGAAAGTCGTGTTTTCAAGGGATTCTATGTCCATTTTTAGTCGAATTTGTAGCCGAAAACTCTGTTGCAGCGTCGGGTCGTGCTGAACCCGACGCTGCTCTAGGAGAGATGAATGATTGTAATATAGCAAATTTTCTCTCGCGAGTTTTACAAAAATGTAATATAATGAATTAATTTTACAAAAATGTAATAAAACGCACGAAAAATAGGTGATTTTTGCCAATGCAAAGTGGCAAAGTGGTTGCTAATTTTATCGCGTTGAATAAAAAAGGGTAAAAAACATGAACAATAGTCGTAATAAGGCCATCTATGATATCGCAACTGCTCCGGTGAGTGCTGTAATGCCTGCCGCTCCTGCGAATGTCGATTTCTATGGCGAAGATGTTTTTAATGCCGATGCCATGCGCACCTACCTCCCGAAAGACATTTGCGAAAAGCTGCTCGCAACAATTGATGAAGGTGTCGCTTTGGACCCGAGTATTGCTGGCGATGTCGCTCACGCTATGAAACGCTGGGCGATGGATCGCGGCGCAACGCACTTTACGCACTGGTTCCAGCCTTTGACCGGCTCTACTGCCGAAAAGCATGACTCTTTCCTTGAACCGTCTGGCTGCAAGGCCATCATGGCCTTTAGCGGCAAGAACTTGATTGTGGGCGAACCGGACGCATCAAGCTTCCCGAGTGGCGGTTTGCGTTCTACGTTCGAAGCCCGCGGCTATACCGCTTGGGATCCGACTTCTCCGGCTTTTATCAAGCGTCATGGCAATGGTGCAACGCTCTGCATTCCGACGGCATTCTGCAGCTACACGGGCGAAGCTCTCGACAAGAAGACTCCGCTCCTCCGCAGCTTGCAAGCACTTTCTAAATCGACTCGCCGCCTCATGACTTGCTTCAAGGCTGGCCCTAAGAAGACGACGGTCACGCTTGGCGCTGAACAAGAATACTTCCTCATCGACAAGAGATTTTATCTGCAACGCCCGGACTTGTATCAAGCCGGCCGCACAATTTTCGGTGCAACTCCTGCAAAGCACCAACAAATGAATGACCACTACTT
>CAMZGI010000187.1 GCA_947306305.1 uncultured Fibrobacter sp. | reverse complement strand
CGACCTCAAACCTCACCCCTGTAACCTGAAACCTGACCCCTATCTCCTAACCACCAATCACTAACCACCAACCACTTCCCCATGAACAAAGAAGAACTTAAAGAAAAATACGGAAAAAAGCGCGTGCCGCACGAATGGCGCAAAACAGACTGGTTCACCACCCTCGTCGTGACGTTTTTCGGCTCGGGAATGTCGCCGAAAGCACCCGGTACCATGGGAAGCCTCGCCGCAGCGATTGTCGCCTACCCCATGGCAATTTTTTCACAATCGCACTTAGGGCAAGATGAAGTTCTCTACATCGGTGGCGTTAATTTTGGCATTTTCATAAGCCTGACCTTCCTTGCAGCCGCCTTATTCGTCTTTTTCGCGGCCATCCCATTTGTGAAAAAAGCCATGAAAGATACGGGCACCGAAGACCCCGGCTGGATCGTGATCGACGAAGTCTGCGGGATTTTCATGTCACTAGCGTTCGTTCCGAGCATTGTCATTATACACAATCCTTGGATTCTTGCCATCGCATTTGGTTTGTTCCGCTTTTTCGATATTCTCAAGCCGCTCGGCATCCATAAAATGGAAAAGCTCCCCGGAGCCTGGGGAGTCATGGCCGACGATTTACTCGGCGGCGTTTACGCCGGAATCTTGATTTGGGCTGGGCTCTTGATTTCCGTTTATTTCTGCTAACAAGCTCTTTTAAACATCAAAAATTCAAAAAACGCCGAAATTTACGTAAGAATCTTCAATTTTTTTGAATTATTACGTAAAATTTTAACGTTGTCTGCAAAAAAGCAATCAATTCCAGAGCTTTTTGGCAAAAAAAGCACCCCCAAACCGAAGAAAAGTGCTTTTTAGGCACCCAATGCCCCCATCAAAACACCACAATTGAGTTTTTTCGCCCTAAAAACAGTTAATTTGTACAAAAAATTACGTCAAAAACGGAGGCTTTGCTTCGTTTTTGACGTAAAAAACATCAATTTTTGCTTTTTTTTAGCGGAACATGCGGACGTTCAGCCTCATCACCCAAATATCTTATCGTAAACGCTCGGGGCGAACTTCTGCAAATAGCCGAGCACAAAGATTACGAAGATGATAAGCGGCAAAATCCATCTAAAGTAGAAACGCAGCACCGCCAATTTAGGGAACTTCATGCCCACGCCCGCATTCGCTTCTTCAAAGAACTTGTCCTGCCCCCAGCCATAGCGGGAATTGCAGAACAGCACGAACACGAGCGAGCCAAGCGGCAACAGCGTATTCGAAACGAGGAAGTCTTCAAGGTCGAGCACGCAACTTCCTGGGCCAAACGGCTGAAAGCCCGAAAGCACGTTGAATCCAAGCGCGCACGGGAGCGACAAGAGCACAATCGCAAAGCAGTTCCAACGCACAGCCTTTTTGCGTTCTACGTTATGCGCATCCATCCAGTAAGCAACGATGTTTTCGAACACCGCCACAAGCGTCGAAAGAGCCGCAAACGCCATAAAGAGGAAGAACGCGGCACCGCAGACCCTGCCCGCAGGCATTTGAGCGAACACATTCGGGAGTGTGGCAAAAATAAGTCCCGGCCCTGCATCGGGCTTGAGGCCAAACGCAAAGCAAGCCGGAATGATGATGAGCCCCGCAATAAAGGCGACACCCGTATCCAAGATGCAAATGTTGGCCGCTTCCGTCAAAAGCGTATGCTTGCTCTTGATGTAGCTACCAAAAATACTCATGGAACCGATACCGATACTGAGCGTAAAGAACGACTGCCCAAGCGCCGCAAACACGACCTCGCCAATCCCAGCTTCCTTGATTTTTGCAAAGTCCGGCAACAAGTAAAACTTGATCCCCTCGCTAGCGCCAGGGAGCGCGAGCACGCGAATCGCCAAGATTCCCATAATAATAAGGAGCGCAGACATCATTACCTTCGTCACGCGTTCCACACCGCGTTGCAGCCCAAGCGCCACGATCGATAGCCCCGCAAGCGTCGCAACAATCATCCAGAACACAAGCAGCGGGCCGTTCCCAAGCATTTTTCCGAACTCAGCACCGACTTCGGCCGGAGTCAAGTTCATCAAATCGCCCATCGTGACCATGCGGTAAAAGTAGAACAGCATCCAACCCGTCACGGTCGTGTAGAACATCATCAAAAGGTAGTTCGCGACAATCATCGGAACCCCAGCCAAGTGCCATTTTTGACCGGGCTTCTCCAAGACGTTGAACGACTTGCCCACGCCAAATCGGGACGAGCGCCCCACCACGAATTCCATCACGAGAATCGGAAATCCAAAAATCAAGAGGAAGAAGAGGTAAATCAGCACAAAGGCAGCACCGCCGTATTGCCCCGTAATAAACGGGAATCGCCAAACATTGCCAAGGCCAATGGCACAGCCAGCGGCAATCAGGATGAATCCAAGACGGGATTTAAAGTGCTCTCTCTTTAGCATGGCAAACCTCAACTGCAAAAGTTAGAACTTGATGGGATAAAGCAAATACCAGTGGAATTTCGGATAAACCTGAATCGTCGGAGCGGGGAACTTGATATAGTTCAACGCCCTTACAATCATGCGAGCCAAGCGGCTCTGCGGACGGAACGCTTCAAGGTCGTAATCGAACGCCAAGTAAACTTCGCGACGCGGATGCGGCTCCCTGGTAAACACCTTCTCGTCAATGCTAAGGCCGACTGCAAAGGCAAGCCAACTCGGATAATACTTGCGGGCCGCCTCAGGAAGCATCCTATACGGCTTGACCGAAAGCCAGAACGTCTGGTTCACGTAGTCGTCGGTAAAAATGCCATCCGAAGCATTATGTTGACTGTTATAGTAAGCATTGGAATTAATCCAATAGCTCCACTTGAGGTCGATGTACTTGAACACAGGCACATATCGTTCCGCCATCGGGAAGAATCCGCCTAGACCGCCCGACAGCACGTCAAAAATGCTAAAGCCCCACTTGGGAGCATAGCCATCCTTGATGTCAATAGCGATGTGCGTCGCCAAAGCCGTAAGCCCCGCAAACAAGTACGACTGGAACTCGCTTGCCCCAGCCCAGCGGTAACCTTCATAAAAGGCTTCGCCAATCACGACACCCGCCGCAAAATGCCCGAACTTGTCGAGATTCAAAGCGTATTCAAAATCATTTTCAAAGCGGAAACTATGCCCCTTTTCGCCCCACCAGCCTTTTTCAAGGATAAGCCAGTAAGCTGCCCCATAGGCAATCAAAGTCAGGGAAGCGACTCCGCCAAGTTTCCACGGGTTGATTTCGGTGTTTAAATCGACAGAATCTTCGCTGCGATAATCCCAAGTAGAATCACGCCACGTGAGCGGATCCCCCGGAGACGACAAAGCTGCCGCCGGGAACACCAGCGACAGCATAAGCAAAAACGCACAAATTTTTGCGTTGATTTTACGGGAAGCGAAGCGGCCAAAAGCAGAACTATTGGCCTTACGCATTAATTCCTCGCAAAAATGATAACTCCATTTTGGCCTCCAAAGCCAAAGCCGTTGCTCATAGCGTAATCAATCTTCTGGTTGACCGCGCCATTTGCACACACGTCAAGATGAATAGCAGGATCTTGCTCGAACACGTTGAGCGTACCATGAACCTTCTGTTCCATAACAGACATGATCGTCACAACGGATTCAAGCGCACCAGCAGCACCCAAGCAGTGGCCGAGCATAGACTTGGTCGAGTTCACCTTGAGGTTTTCGAGAGCCGATGCAGAGGACTGCGAGAAGAGCGTTTCGATGGCAGAGCATTCTGCAATGTCACCGAGCGGTGTCGAAGTTCCGTGGGTATTAATATAGCTAATATCTTTAGCTTCGATGCCAGCTTCCTTCATAGCGTTGGTCATAGCGAGCATAACGCCCTTGCCATCCGGACGCGGAGCAGAAATATGGTGTGCGTCGGAGCTTGCGCCCACGCCAGCGATACGGGCGAGAATATTTGCGCCGCGAGCCTTTGCATGAGATTCGCTTTCGAGCACGAGAACGGCAGCGCCTTCGCCAATCACGAAACCATCGCGATCCTTGTCGAACGGACGGGAAGCGCGTTCCGGGTCATCGTTGCGCTTGCTGACAGCGTGCATGCTGGTAAAGCCAGCGAGGCTGAGCGGGTTCACCGTTTCGTCGGCACCGCCAGCGAGCATCACGTCGCAGCGGCCAAGACGGATCATGTCGTATGCGTTTGCGATGGAGTGGTTCGAAGTTGCGCAAGCAGATGTGACCGTGTAAGACGGACCCATCCAGCCAGTCTTGTTGCAGACTTCGCCAGCCGGCATATTCACGATAGCCATCGGAATATAGAACGGAGAAACGCGGGACGGACCACGAGTGCTAAGAGCCACAGCAGCGTCATAGCAATACTGGAGACCACCGATACTACTACCAATGATAGCGCCGCAGCGTTCCGGATTTTCATTTTCCGGAGCGATACCAGCCTGTTTCAGGGCCTGGAATGCCGAATAGACGGCATACTGGATGCAGCGAGAGAACCTGGACTGGTCTCTATTGCTGTAAAGGCCCGTAGCGTCGAACTCACGGATTTCACTTGCCATGCGGGAAGTGTAAGCGGAAGCGTCGAAACGCTGGATGGTAGCGATGCCGGACTTGCCCTGGAGCAAGTTCTGCCATAATAATTCGGGGGTATTTCCTAAAGAGGAAACGCAGCCCATACCTGTAATAACAACATTTTCCATAATGCGCCAAATATAGAAAAAAAACTCGTAATAATTTCGTAAGTGATGTAAGAAAAATACAATTTGTAATAAAAACATGCAGTTCGTGAAATATTTATGTAACAAAGACAAGGTAAGCCCATATATATAGAAGAAAGACGAGAGATGAGAGACGAGAGACGACAAACACCTATAAAGCGAGTGATACACGAAAATTCATTTTCGTATATCCGAGCCGAAGGGTGTTGCACGAAGTGCAAATGCATAGACCGAGAGTCGCGAACAAGCTTGCTTGGGCATGACCGAGGTCAGCATTTGGGATTAGAGCGAAGCGATAATCCAAAGATGATAGACGAGAGACGAAAGATGAGAGACGACAACTGCATAAGGCGAATGAAGCGGGATTGCTTGCAAGCCCATTGTACAGGTACCAAACCAGGCGCTCGAAAATAGAAATGTAAACATTTCTGCTTTACTCGCTAATAGGTTTGTTCTGAGCCGAGCAGTTGGTATATGAGCAAAGCGAATATACAAAGACGAGAGATGAAAGAGGTTTCAGGTTACAGGTTTCAGGTCTTAGGAAAAGTATCACGAGCTTCGCTCGTCATAAAAAGGCGGCGGAGACGCGATTATTTTCCCTAGCCCTAGATT
>CAMZGI010000186.1 GCA_947306305.1 uncultured Fibrobacter sp. | reverse complement strand
TTCACGTCGATGGACAAGCCTTTGTCCATCTCGAAGTAACTTTGCTTGCGGTCGGCATCAAAATCGCTAACCCAGGCATAGCCAAGCCCGACATCGAGCGAAACGGCGAAACGTCCCAAAAAGCCTTCGCCGCCGTTCAATATTTTCTTCACTCCGGCATTGAACATAAAGCCATAGAGCCATCCGTCAAAGCCGCCGTCGTTCACGGTTGCAACGTGCAAGCGGCTCAACAAAAGCCCTGCTTGGAAGTACCTCCAGCGACCGGTCACGCCATACCAGCGGAAGCTTTCTTGCAAACCGATGTCGCGGATTCTATAGTTCTCGCCCGTGCGATCGACACGCACAAAATGCGGCATCGTCACAAGCGACGATTTTTCGAAGAGTCTCCATTCAAAAGTGAGGTTGAACGTCGGATAATCGGTCAATCCATGCGGAATCCAAATGCCGCCCCAAAAATGAGAATACGGCACCAAGAAATTCATCGGATGGATGTACAAAGTAAATTTTGAATCTTCAAGCGATGCATCTTCTTGCGTCGGAGCTATCGATTCTACCACGGGTTCTTGCACTGGTTCTTCAGCCGCTGGCTGCACTTCTTCTGCGGTTTCGACAGGTTGTTTAGCAGGTGCTTTTTTGTGCGACTGCGTTCCTGAGTTTTTCGCAAAAACAAGAGCTGACGCGACAAGCAATAACAGGGCAAGCTTTTTCATACAAAACAAATCTAGTTAAAATTTCGCCGTGCATTTTTCTGCGTTCTATAAATATGGGCTCCATTCCACCCTAAAGAATTGTGCTGGAAACCCCGTGCATACGAAAAGCCCCATTTTTCCCATTTAAACGAGAGTTGCACAGCCACCGCAAAATCAGGGAACCGGTAAGAAGTGCAAATTTCAAAGAAATTCCACCGAAAACCAGCACCGACGTAAAGGTTTTCAAAATCGCTTTCCGCAAATGCCGAAATCGACTCGTCCGACATCCAGTGGACTCCGACAGCAGGCTTTATTCTTTCGTCCGTAAATCCGAACAACATTCCCGAAAAATAAACTTGTCTAAAAACATAGCCCGCCCCGAACTTGAGCCGATGACGCACCCAAAACGCATCGCGGGGAATCCACGCCATGTCAATGCCGTAGCTCGCCCCCAACGCCATACGCGTCCATGTTTTGGCTAGTGAAATTTCGGAATACGAATTGCGATAAAGCGAATCCATCAAGTGGTAACAGACAAACGCGCCCACGCGATAAAATTCATTCCCGAATTCAAGCGAAAGATTCCACGATAGTTCATCGACATCGTCCATCCAGTAATACGATACTCCATAAGCAGTTTGCGCGAAACGAGCAGGACTAGAATTGTAGCCGTGAAGCCCCACGGGCGAAAGCCCTCCAGCAAGGAGCGCTGCAAACGAGGCATGCCCTTCGGACGCAAAAATCGGAACCGCAGCAAGCAGCATTACAAACAAAATCCATTTACGGACGAACAAGAATACCGACCACATCCTCGTACTCCCCCACAGACAAAGCGACATAGCCAACGCCCACTCCAAGATATTCTTGGACGGGCACATTCACCCATTCATACGACTGCGACGACACCACCGATTTCCAAACGCGTCGCCCCGCCGAATCCAAGAGGCTAAGCGACACATCGTATTCAGACTCCACGCGAACGCGGAGCGGAGCACCTTTTCTCAAAACCACTCGCGACGATAGTTTATATACAAAAGGTGCGGCGACAGCCCCCTGATTTCGCGACAAAGTCTGCGATGAGCTTTTCATCGAACCCCGCGACGAGCCCACTCCCACGTTTTTCTTTTGGAATCCCGGAGAAAACTCCCGCTTTTTCGTCTGCGGATTAAATCCCGACGGACACGCGACCGTTGACTTGTCCCAATGAACGCTATCAATCACATCATTGCGAAAGCAAAGACTAAGCGAGCCTTCTACGTTGTTCAAAAATCCGAGCGGGACATGAATCATGCGGATTTCCGGGATTTCGAGCAAGGCCCGCAGCGAGAGCGTATCCTTGCTCACGAGCACCGTCTGGTACGGCAAAATCGAATCACCCGCTTTGCCAAGCACACCCCCGCGTTCGCAAAAGCTGAACGCGTCGAGCGGCAACGAATACCCGCTCGCATTGTAGATTTCCACCCATTCGGGCATCGGTTCTTCGGGGCAATGGTGAATCTCCGTCATCTGTAGCGTTCTCCCCTGCTTCGCAAGCTCGCCCACCATCGTCAAAAGAGAATCCTCTACTACACCAAGCTCGTATTCCGGGTCGCCCGAGCCCTTTGTTCCAGCCACATAAACCCACTCGTCGGTTAACCCCACACGCTGCATCGCACGCCCCGCCTTGGGCTTAGGGAGCGTCACCGAATCCATGCAAACGCCCGACCAGACCCTCCACACTGATTCCCTAGAATTCGGGAGCGAGAGCTTGCCCAGCGAGCCGCAGGCTAGCCCCGAGCGCTTTGGACACGCAGCCGTGTCGTGCACCAGCAGCAGACGCTCCGCAGAGCGGGGCCACTTAAACGCCAAGATTTCTTTGGATTCAAACCGCACGAACAGCGAATCGGCATAAGGTGGATTCCCCTCGCCAATATTTTCGTCCAAGCGAATTTCTACGTATTCCCCTTCCTCGTCAGAAACATTTTTCGGATCAGGGAAAAATTCCACAAACATCGGGCAAGAATACGTTACCGAAAAAAGTGCCAGACCCAAGGTCGGCACCAGACAGCCACAATTTTTCACAACACCCTCCCCTGGGTGCCCCGCAAAGCTAAAGCGGATTAATCGACTACATAGTCGTTAGGGAGAATATAAGGAAGAGGGTTCACCGGTCGATTGTTAAGCCACACTTCGTAGTGAAGATGCGGGCCCACAGAACGTCCAGTATTGCCCATATAGCCAAGGATTTGATAACGATGTATAAACTGGCCCGGAGTCACGGCAGACAACTGCAAATGCCCATAGCGGGTCTTGATGCCGTTGCCATGATTCAGGACTATAAAATTCCCAAAAGAAGAACTCAGCTGGGAAATCTCTATAACGCCATCCGCCGGAGCATACACTGGAGTCCAGCGGTCATTCGCGATGTCGATGCCCTGATGCATCTTGCCAATTTCGCCCGTCACAGGATGAATACGCGGTCCAAAAGCAGACGCGTAACGACCGCTAGTCGGAGAAATCGACGGAATGTAGCGTAAAACGGAACGGTTCTGGTCAATGTACTTGGTCAGAGCGTCAAAAGACTTTTCGTTGTTCTGGATTTTGCCAAAGATGCGCCAAACGTCTTCGTGCATCTGGGCGGTACGTTCAAAAACAGGGGAAGTATTGCGCAAAAGCTGCACGTCAAGAGCAATGTGGCCGCCCGTCGATAAATTGCGGGAAGCCTCGTCAGGGAGCGGAAGCCCAAGCTTTGCATGGAGCATCTTTTCCGCGCTAAAGAAATCCTTGGACGTGTTGGAAATGTAATCCACCGTGCTCTGGATTTGCGAAAGTTCCTTGTTCAACTTTTGGCGGCTAGAAAATGCATGGTTCAAAGCTCCGTCGTAAACCGTCGTCGAAAGCATTTGGACTACGAAAAGAATAAATCCAATGACCAAAACGACCCGCACAAAAACAGACGTGCGGAGAACAAACGAAGGCACCTTCACGGTCAAAACGCGCGACGACTTCTGGAAGTGTATTGATGCCTTAACGATATTCATTGAATGACAATGTAAATAAACGCCACGGATTTTTCAAAGGATTTTATCCTACTTTTTTATTACAACACATATATATAGCAAATACGTGGAAATTTTGCACATTCCATAAGATTTTTTTACCAAATTATACAATCAAAAACATTAGATTGGATTGTCTAAGTCTAGGAACTTTGTAGGGATTCCAAGCTCTCTTTGGATCTTTCCGGCAAGCTCGCTCACGCCAAAAACTTCCGTCCGGTGATGCCCGCACACGACCAAATTTACGCCGTTTTCTTGGCAGTAAATAGGCACGTCTTCTTTAATGCAGCCTGTCACGAAAGCATCGCAATTGAACTCCATCGCCTCTGGGATACCCGAAGCCCCGCTGCCGCTGCAAATGGCGACCCGCTTGATTTTTTCGGGGCCGTAAAAGAACGAATTTTGCACTCCGTGCTCAAAAGCCGCGTCCAAGCAATCCATGAACTCTTCCCTTGTCGCGGGCGTTTCCCATTCGGCGATAATGCCGATGTCCTTTTCGCCTTCACGCATAAAATCATGAACAGGAGTGAGCCCCAAATTTTTTGCAATCATCGCGTTGTTCCCGATTTCTCGGTGTGCATCGAGCGGAAGATGGAACCCATATACTGAAATGCCGTGCTGCATCAACTTGCGCAGACGTTCGCCAAACTTGCCCACAGGGAGCTGGCTTTCGCCTTTCCAAAAGCCATTCGGATGGTGGACAATAATGCAATCCGCTTTCTCTTCGATAGCTGCATCGATAAGCTGGTCGCGCAGGCTAACCCCCGTCACAACCTTAGTCACCTTGTCGCTTGCTTCTACACAAAGACCATTCACGCAATAGTCCTTGAACGCTTTCGGATCCAACAAATCGTCAAGCCAGGCGGTAATAAAAGGCAAATCCATAGAAACTCCTTGTCCTTACACAATGCAAGTGCTCACGCAATATCGTAAAAAGCCTTTGCATTATGCTAAATGTAATAAAAATATACACTTTTTAATTAAAATTTACAAATAATCGGCTCGTTTTAGAGCGCAAATCGACCTTTTAGGGTTTATAGCCGCTTGCCACAATCTATGCATTTAACTAAATTTATGCATAGATTGAATTTAAGATTTATATAGGAGCCCCAAATGGCACATTATCTTTTTACCTCTGAATCCGTATCTAAAGGCCACCCGGACAAGGTTGCCGACCAGATTTCCGACTCCATCCTCGACGCTTGCCTCGCTCAAGACCCGAATAGCCGCGTCGCTTGCGAAACGCTCGTGAACACAGGTCTCGTCGTCATCAGCGGCGAACTCACTACCAAGGCTGTTGTTGATTTCCAAGAAGTCGCTCGTAACGCCATCAAGAATATTGGCTACGTGAACCCGGACCTCCAGTTCGACTACAAGGGTTGCGCAGTGCTCGTCGCTATGGACAAGCAGTCTCCAGACATCGCCCAAGGCGTTGATGCCAAGGCTGCCGTCGGTAAGGAAGACGACAAGCAAGGTGCAGGCGACCAGGGTATGATGTTCGGTTACGCCGTGAAGGAAACCAAGGAACTCATGCCGCTCCCGATCAGCCTCGCCCACAAGCTCATGGAAGAAATCCAGAACCTCC
>CAMZGI010000185.1 GCA_947306305.1 uncultured Fibrobacter sp. | reverse complement strand
GTCAAGCCCGGAATGACGTGGGAGCTGAGAGATGCAGAAACATGCTTGCATGTTTCTATATCCGAAGCGAACCAGTCTTGCGCTAGCGCAATGACGTGCAAGGTTGGACAGCGCGGGAACTTGTTCACGCATTTGACAACCGCAGCAGTCAAGCCTCGAAGAGGAATGACAATGAGGCGAATGCTGCGACAGGCTGCTTGCAGACTGGCATAGCTGAGCCGATTTGTCATGCACGAAGTGCAATGACGTAGGAGCCGAGAGATGCAAAAACATGCTTGCATGTTTTTATATCCGAGGCGAACTGTCATGCACAAAGTGCAATGACGAAAAAACGTCATGGCGGACCTGATCCGCCATCTAAGTTCTAAGTTCTAAGCTCTAACTTCTAAGTTCTGCCAACTACCTACTTCCAACAACCTACATCCCACAGCCAACTTCTAGTAACTAGAAACTATTAACTAGTAACTTATTTACTACTTTAAACACTATGGTTCTCAACATCATTTGGCTCATTTTCTTCTTTGGTGCGTTTGTCGCATGCATGGTGCAGTGGCTCGCCTTCGGCGACTCCGGAATCTTCAACAAGGCCATCCTTGGCGCATTCGACATGTCCAAGACTGCATTCGAAATATCCCTCGGCCTCACAGGCATTTTGAGCCTCTGGCTCGGCATCCTCAAAATCGGCGAAAAAGGCGGAGCCGTCCAAATTCTCGCGAAAATCGTCTCCCCGCTGTTCAGCCGCCTGTTCCCCGAAATTCCGAAGAACCACCCGGTCGTGGGCACGATGCTCATGAACATCAGCGCGAACATGCTCGGTCTCGACAACGCCGCGACCCCGATGGGTCTCAAGGCGATGAAGCAGCTCCAAGAGCTCAACCCGAACGAAGACAAGACAGTCGCAAGCGACTCGCAAATCATGTTCCTCGTTTTGAACGCAAGCGGACTCACGCTTATTCCCGTGAGCATCATGACTTACCGAGCCCAGCTCGGCGCCGCAAACCCTAGCGACGTGTTCCTCCCGCTCCTTCTCTCCACGTTTTTCAGCACCATCGCTGGCATTTTTGCCCTCAGCTTTTTCCAGAAAATCAAGCTCAAGGATCCCGTTACCGTAGCATGGCTCGGCGGCATCAGCGCCTGCGTCATCGCCGTGATGTTCTACTTTAGCCACCTCACGGCCGAAGCCCTCGGCACTACGAGCCTCTTTATTAGCGGCCTCGTTCTGTTCGGCGTTATCGTCGCATTCCTCGCCCTCGCCTGCTACAAAAAAGTCCAAGCTTACGAAGCGTTCGTCGAAGGAGCCAAAGACGGATTCAACACCGCCGTGATGATTATCCCGAACCTCGTCGCAATTCTCGTTGGCGTAGCCGTCTTCCGTGCGAGCGGAGCGATGGACTTGGTCATGAACGGAATCTCTTACGTGCTCGGTCTTATCGGTGTCGGGAACGACGTAGTCCCGGCGCTCCCCACCGCCCTCATGAAGCCCCTCAGCGGAAGCGGAGCCCGCGGCATGATGATCGACGCAATGAAGAACCTCGGCCCGGACAGCTTTGCTGGCCGCCTCAGCTGCATGTTCCAAGGTGCAGCCGACACCACCTTCTATATTATCGCCGTTTACTTTGGTTCCGTCGGAGTCAAAAAGACACGCCACGCGGTCACTTGCGCCCTGATTGCGGATGCAGTCGGAGTCATTGCAGCCATCATCATCGCTTACATATTCTTCCCGCCGACACACTAGCACCGCCTCGCCCCCACCGTAATCGGAATCACAAATTTTTTGTGACCGGACACACGCCCCAGAAACATGTAAATAAACAAAAAATTATATTAATTTTTTTTTACCGTTTTGAGAAAAATTTATTTACATTTAAAAAAAAATTTGGCGGCAAGCGTGGTTATTTTAGAGGCGTGAATGGACTACATCATTTTCAGTGACGCATATAAAGAGTTTAGGGATGCAATATTAGACAATACGCCCGATGTTTTGGCGACTATTAAACGTATTAGCACCGCAGTTCCTCCTATTTGTAATATTCTTAATATTGGTTTTATTAAAGCAAAGTTGATTGCTCCAAGTTCCATTATTGCCAGACAAGGCTTGAATGATGAAAAAATAATTTACGAAGATCCGAACGGTTACGAAACAACGCCGCTTATCCAAACCTACCGAACTGGCGAAAACGGCATGGCAACTATCGAAATTCGTTCTAAAAAAGACCATAAATTTACGCAGCCTGAACTTCAAGCCGTTAAACTACTCTGCGACGACCTGTTCATTTTTACTGGTCGCACTCGCCTCATGAGTGCAGTCCACTACGCAAGCCAAACCGACACAATGACGGGAGCCCCCAACACGGCTCAACTAGTCCAGCATTGCATCGATCTCAAATCGCAACACTTGCTGCATAATTACGCAGCGCTCTTTCTCAATCTCAAGAACTACAAATACATCAACCAGTCCAAAACCCCAGCCGTAGGCGACAAGGGCATTTCGATTTTTACGCATAACGTCATGGCCATGTGCCGCGACGGAGAAATGATCGCAAGGCTGGGCGGCGACAATTTTCTAGTTCTCGCTAAAAAAGAAAACAGGGAAACGTTCGTCCACAACCTATCTTCGATGGAAGTGACCGTCCAGATGCCACAAATGCCAGCCATCACGCTGACCATCCAAAGCCGCATCGGAGTTTACGACATCCAGCCGAACGACTCCATGAACGAGATTATGCATTGCAGTTCCGTGGCATTGAACGAAGCTAGGCTCCATCCCGGGCATGACGTGGTCTATTTCACCAAGAAAATGCTCGACGCGGCATACCACGAAAAAGAAATTTCGTCGCTGTTCCACAAGGCTCTTGAACGCAAAGAATTTGTCGTTTACTACCAGCCCAAAGTAGCCGTTCAAAATCAAAAGCTTTGCGGATGCGAAGCGCTCGTGCGCTGGTGCCGCAACGGACAAATCGTCCCGCCTATTGAATTTTTGCCCATTCTCGAAAAAGAAGCCTCCATCTGCCAGCTTGACTTTTACGTGTTCCGCAGAGTCTGCGAAGATATCCGCTCTTGGCTCGATGCCGGCATGGAACCTGTCCGCGTATCTTCAAACTTTTCAAGGCTGCATTTTTCAAATCCCCGCCTGATCGAGAACATCCTGAGCATCATGAAGGAATTCAATATCGACAGCAAGTATATCGAAATTGAACTGACCGAAGCCTCGGATTACGAAGACAAAGTCGCTATGCAAAAGTTCGTGAACGACCTCCGCCAAAACGGGATTTCTGTTTCGATCGACGACTTTGGCACAGGATATTCCACGTTCAACGCCATCAAGGACTTGAACGTGAACGTCATCAAGCTCGACAAGTCGCTACTCGACCACATTGGCGACGAAAAGTACCACGACGAAGTCGTCATCAAGAACATGGTGAACATGATTAACGAATTGAATCTCGAAGTCGTTGCCGAAGGTGTCGAAAACAGCAAGCAGCTAGACTTTTTGCAGAACGCAAAATGCTCCATTATTCAAGGGTTCATTTTCGACAAGCCGCTCACCAAGGACGAATTCGAAAAGAGACTTTCGAACCAAATCACCTACCAGCACATTTCTTAAAAGAACATCCAGACAGCCATCCAAAGGACTATCAAGCCGAACTCGATTTCTCTTGAAATTCGAGCCATAAAGCAGCACCCAAGCCCGATGGATGCAATGGCGGCAAGCCTAAACCAAGGAGCGACCTCCCCCGCTTGCAATAGCGATACCGCCCCTAAAAGCTCCACCCAAAGCCAGAACGTCTGCGCAAGCACCATGTAACGCCTGCGGTTTTCTTGAAGCCCTGTCGTATAAACGCAAAACGTGAGCGCCACCATGCGGAACGGATAGCATTGGAGTTCTGGCAACAAGAGATTACCGACAAAAGAAGTATATAAAACGCACGTCATGACCGAAAAGAACATCATGAGCGCAATGCCGACCAGCCCCTTGACTTTCCAGAGGATAAACGCAAAAGTGAGGCACAAAAGACATGCCATTGCATTTGCAAACATGCTCATTTGCGACCTCCCCAGCGAGATTTAAAAAAGCCCAAATGCAAGAACGGTTGCAGACAGACTAACACGCAACTTACATAAGCGGCTATCGGCTCGGGCAAATTAATCCAGTCCGAAGTCCAGTAGCCATAAGCGACCCCAGCCAAGATTCCGCACAGCACAGGCAAGCGAACCACTTTAAAATCCGGAGCCGAGAATGGCGGATAATACCTTTTGTCTTCGGGCAATTCGTCATCGGAATTTTCGTCCACCTCGCCCATCAAGATTTCGTCATTTTCAAAGAAGCGAGCAAGCCAAATGCGGATTCCCCAAAACAACGCCGCAAAAATTGCAATCCCAGCAAACAAAAGAGTCGCATCGGCAAAGTGCAAATTCGTAAAGAAATGAGCTTCGCGACCATTGACGACAAAATCGCACTTGAGCAAAATGCCAAACAAAATGCAAACTGAAATAATCAAGCGGCACCAAAGGCTTTCGCGGACTGCCTCGATAAACAAAAGCTGCGGAACGGCACAAGCTAGCACAAGCGAAACGAGACTCACCTCGCCTTTCAAAAGGTACATCCAAAAGAACAGCAACGCCATGAACCAGCTCGACAGCATCAAGAACTTTTCCATCAAGAGGTTGTAGTAATTTTCAAAAGACAAGAGAGCCACCAAGAGCGCAAGCCCCGAATAGAACACGCATGACACGACGTATAAAGGGAAGAACGCCCCCAGCCACATCGGATTTTCGACACGGGCGTAATCCAAGCACACCGACGAAGATACCCAGAACACCGTCGGGAGCATAATCCACGCGAGCGGCTTCCTTATTTTCGCAAGCTCCTTGCAAAGCGTCAAATCTTCGGCTGAATCCGCAGCCGCAAGATGCGTCACAAAGAACAGCAGCGAATTAAATCCAAGAATCCCGATGCCATACACGTTGCTCTCTATCGAAATCGCGTGTGAGTAAAACACCGAATAACAAAACGCGACCGCCAAACTGCAAAGCGAACTGAGTTCCAGCAACAGCGATGTCCGCCGGTGAATTTTCACGTTCATGATAAGCAAAAAGACCGAGAGCAGCACCCCCGCCTGCGACATGACCAGCCAAAAAATGAACGGCGTTTCAGGGAACTTCCAAACGCTCCCCCGCATAATCAGCCCGATCGACCCATCCCAATACGAGCCGCCTACAGAAAGCAGGAGCAACAGGCATAAAGCAATAAAAACTATAGTAACGACTTTGCTGTTCACGTTAAGCACCTTCGGTGCAGTTACTAGTTAAGAGTTACTTCACCCTACGGGCTAGTTACTAGAA